>JAIXOS010000343.1 GCA_027486695.1 Chitinophagaceae bacterium
TATTGTTGTTGGGCGGGTCGTTAATTGTAGCCCCACAGCAAGCGTCAGCCCAAACACCGGCGGTATTGGATGGTACGCCCGGTGGCGAAACCGGCGGTGATGGGAATGGCGGTTTTGGCGACGGCCCTGTAGTGCCCCTCGATGGTGGCATGAGTTTGTTGCTATTGGCCGGAGGTATCGGCTATGCCCGCAAAAAAATGCAGCAATAGTCATTAGCTCACTGCAAACTTTTCAAAGAGGCTGTCTAGTTCATTTAGGCAGCCTCTTTGTATGTTTATTGGGGTTAAGTATGCTTAAAAGCATTTTCGGGTCTGTCACATTTTACTTAATGATAGGTTTGGACAACAACAAACGATTAACAGCTTACGGTAAAGCAATAGCACGTAACTTTAACAAATAACTTACCAAATATTGCTTTTAACAAAAGATTGCGGCATTGTTTTGGTAAAGTTGACAATAGATTGACTTTATTTGAAAACTAAAACATACCAAGTATGGAAAACACAAAAAAATATAAAATTTTGCTTTGCGAAGACGATACCAATTTAGGTATTGTACTAAAAAATTATCTAGAACTAAATGATTACGAGGTTATTCTGGAGAGAGATGGACGTTTGGGAATGGCAGCCTTTCAACGAGAAAAAGTAGATCTGTGCTTGCTTGATGTAATGATGCCGCATGTAGATGGCTTTACTTTAGCAGAAGAAATCAGGGATATTGACCCCGATGTACCCCTGTTTTTTTTAAGCGCTAAAACCATGAAAGAAGACATTATTCAAGGATACAAGTTGGGTGCCGACGATTACATTACCAAGCCTTTTGATAGTGAAGTTTTATTATTAAAAATAAAAGTTATATTAAAACGTGGCGAAGAGGAAAACAGAATCAATGAAAACATCGAATTTGATTTGGGCGCCTACCACTTTAATCCAAAGCTGAGAGAACTGATTTTTAACGGACAAACCCAAACCTTGTCGCCTAAGGAAAACGATTTGCTGAAAATGCTTTCCGAGCACAAGAACGATTTATTACCGAGAGAAAGAGCACTCAAAAAAATATGGGGCAGCGATACCTATTTCAATGGCCGCAGTATGGATGTATACATTGCCAAATTGCGCAAATACCTAAAAGACGACCCCAAAATTGAAATTGTCAACATTCATGGTAACGGCTTTAGGTTGGTAACACCTTAAAGGTATTTTGTTTGCATGTTATTGTTTGTGTAACAAGTAATTCTCAAACGCATCCTAAAAGCACCTTGCTTATTACCGAACGTGCAACACGATACATTCATACATTAGGCAGTCCTTCATGGCTGCCTTTTTCATTAATGGCCTTTGGTGTTTCTAGGAAAAACCACTTTTTTGTCGACATTAGAAGCACAAATAGCATTGTAACGAAGTGCCTATTTGCTACGCATCACTATTTATAAATTTAACGTGAGTGCATCTAAAAAAGATACAGAATGGTCTTTAAAGCGTTATTTGGCGAGTACCACTGTCATTAATCGCTTGAAAACAAACACCCCCCTCCATTTCTCCAATTGTAAAACCAAATAAATTGGTGCAACTGTACTAAGCCATTCATTTCTCAAGATACAATTGTACAAACAGTCTGAAAAAAGATTGCGTTGATGGTTATTTTGTTTGCACTTAATTAGCACGCAATTCGCAACGCATATGCACCTCTTTTTTATCCAAAAAAAGTCAATTGAAACAAATTCCAATTGACTTTCTCTAATGTAGATTATCCGGTTTACTTGCTACTAGGTTGACCAACTAGTATTGAACACTTTGTCTTAATCAAAGGCATAGAATTGTTAACGTAGGGCGTTTCCCCTTTGGGGTCGGGCCTTCCGCTTTTACTCCTCGCCGCCACCTTTCAGGATGTCGGCTGTGGGGTAACCGCTTCAGTCCCTAACGCAAATCATCCACTGTTTCACAGTCAATAATCGCTATTGCTTGTGCCGAATACATTAACCATGCTGCTGTGCAAAAGAGGCCATCAAATTACAAAATGCTTCCACACTTGCCATCGGTAGTGCATTGTACATACTTACCCGAATACCTCCCACAGTACGATATCCTTTTACACCTACCATACCTTCTTGTTTGCATAAGTCTAAAAAAGGTGTTTCCAAAGCAGGGTTTTGTAAAAAGAATACTGCGTTCATCAAGCTTCTGTCTTCTTTGGCCACACGGGTAGTAAACACCGGCAAACTATCAATTGTGTGATACAAAAGGTTGGCTTTGGCAATACTTTGCTGTTCCATTACGCTCAAACCGCCACTTGCTTTAATCCAGCGGAGCGTAAGCAATGCCACATATACTGCAAAAACAGGTGGTGTATTTAACAACGAACCCGCTTCGGCATGTTTGCGGTAATCCATAATGGCCGGAATAGGATGTTGCAAGGTGCCCAATAAGCTTTTTTTAACTACCACAACAGTAACACCCGCGGCACCCATATTTTTTTGCGCTCCTGCATATATTAAAGCGTATTGATTAAAATTGATGGGTCGGCTAAAAATATCGCTACTCATATCGGCCACTATTGGCACGTTCGTTTCGGGTAATTGATGCCATTGTGTTCCTTCTACCGTGTTGTTGCTAGTTATGTGCAAATATTTGGCATTGTCGGGTATGGCAAATCCTTTGTTAATATACGTATATCCCTCGTTTTTAGATGACGCTACTACTTGTACATTACCAAAATTGCTTGCTTCTTTAATGGCTTTGCTGCCCCAAACGCCATGATCGCAATAGGCGGCTGTTTCGTTAGGGTTGAGCAAGTTCATTGGTATTTGCATAAACTGTGTGGTGGCACCTCCTTGTAAAAAAAGCACTTCATAATCGTCTCCAATTTGCATCAACTCTTTTACCAAGGCAATAGCCTCTTCCATTACCGACATAAATTGTGGCGTACGGTGTCCAAGTTCAAGAATGGACAAGCCGGTATTGTTAAATTCGAGAACAGCTTGTGCGGCTTGTTCGTAAACGGTTTTGGGAAGAATAGACGGACCAGAGTTAAAATTGTGCTTCATGATGTACTTGTATAAGAAGGCGCAAGTTACAAAATAGAAGCTAAACATACCGTTTAATCAGTAGTAGGCTTGTTACCAAGGTTACACAACAGGTATGGAGTTTCCTTGCTCAATAGTAGCAATATACTTGAACGGTGCCAACGCCTTTGCTGCCCAATACGCAGTACTGGCCCTTGGCCCATTGACAAAAAAGAGGCTACCATGTAGCCTGATTGCCTTTTACAGCACGAGGTGTGTGTAGAAGATGCTGCCCCATTAATGCTAAAAATTGTTAACAAAAGGTAGAAGTTGGCCCTATTGCCTGTTTTTAATAGCAACTTAAATGCCGCTACCTAACTATCAATTGTATTAGTTACTAATTTTGTATCGTTTTTGTACTACATCATCTTACTATTAACACGAATATCTAACGATGTCATTAATTGAAATAAAAGTGCCTGCTTCCATTTCCAAAGCATTGGGGTTACCACAAAGCAGCGTGAAAAGGCAGCAGTTGCGCGTGTTAAAGAAGTTGTTGCGCAAAGCTAGGTTTACCCAATTTGGACAACAATACCGATTTGATGAAATTTTGCTCAGCCAGCATTCGGATAAAAAGTTTCAAACACTAGTACCTACTTTTAACTACAATAGCATTTACAAAAATTGGTGGTATAAAACCCTAGAGGGAACGCCCGATGTGTGTTGGCCCGGTAAAATAAAATACTATGCCTTATCGTCGGGCACATCTGAAGCTGCAAGTAAATACATACCCGTAACCAACGATTTGCTAAGAGGTAATAAAATAGCAATGATTAAGCAATTGATTGGCTTGCGCAATTATGAAGATGTACCCTTGGCTTCTATTAGCAAAGGTTGGCTTGCTTTGGGCGGCAGCACCGATTTGCAACGAGGCGAAGCGGGCTATTTTGCTGGCGACTTAAGCGGAATTACTGCTAAAAAAGCACCCATTTGGTTTCAACCCTTTTACAAACCGGGCAAAGCCATTAGCAAAGAAAAAGATTGGAATAAAAAATTACAGGAAATTGTAGAAAAAGCCCCAAGTTGGGATATTGGTTTTCTGGTGGGCGTGCCTGCTTGGATACAGATGTGTGTAGAAATGATTATTAAGCGCTACAACCTGAACACAATACACGACTTGTGGCCCAATTTGGCTTTTTTTGTACATGGCGGGGTAAGTTTTGAACCGTACAAAAAGGGATTTGAAAAGTTGATGGGCAAACCCATTATTTATATTGAAACCTATTTGGCTAGTGAGGGCTTTATTGCTTATCAAGATAAGCAAAAAGCCAAAGGAATGCGTTTGGTAACCAATCAGCATATATTTTTTGAATGTGTTCCTTTTGACGATGTTAACTTTGACGCCGATGGCGAAATGATTGCCAACCCCAAAGCGTTGATGCTGCACGAAGTAGAAGAAGGCAAAGATTATGCGCTACTCATTAGTACCTCGGCCGGTACTTGGCGTTATTTGATTGGCGATACCATACGGTTTATAGATAAAGCACGTAGCGAAATTGTGATTACCGGCAGAACCAAACATTTTTTGAGTTTGGTTGGCGAGCACTTGAGTGTAGACAATATGAACAAAGCCATCCAATTGGTAAGTGAACAATTGAATGTATCTATTCCGGAGTTTACGGTTACTGGCGAGCCATTCCACAACTTTTTTGCCCACCATTGGTACATTGCCTGCAACGATGTGGTAGATGCCAACGAAATAAAAAGGTTAATTGATCAGCAGTTGTGTATTTTGAACGACGACTACGCAGTAGAGCGCAGAAGTGCGTTGAAAGAGGTATTGGTAACCACATTACCCGAAAAGACATTTATGGATTTCATGAAAGCGAAAGGAAAAATAGGCGGTCAACACAAATTTCCGCGTGTATTGAAAGGCCAAATGCTAACAGATTGGAAACAGTTTTTGAGCGGAGGTGTATTGCCAAAAGAATTTTAAAACCAACAAGGAATGCTTGCTGCTATCATTAAGGGTCTTGCTTTGGGCTTTTTATTATCTATTTCGGTTGGGCCGGTTATTTTTTCAATTATCAAAAAAAGCTTGCGCGATGGTCACAAAGCAGCATACCTATTTGTAGCGGGTGTAAGCATTAGCGATTGTACGTTTGTACTTATTGCCAATTTGTTTACAAGTGTTTTTGAACGAGCCTTAGCACACAAAAGTTTGATTGCAATTTTGGGAAGCATTTTTTTAATTGGCATGGGCATTTACACCATTTTTTTTAAAAAAACCGCTGTAGCAGATTTTTCTGGCGACGAAGTAGACAAAGTATTTAGCCGACGAGACATGTTGGCCAATTTTATATCGGGTTATTTGATGAATTTGCTCAATCCCGGAGCATTTATTTTTTGGTTTGCATGGAGCGCGGCTATTTTAACGGCTTCGGTACAAACAGCACATCCGGCACAATACCGTGTATTGGTATTTGGTACTTGCCTGTTATTTGTTTTGCTATCCGATTTATTGAAAGTGTTATTGGCCGGAAAGCTACGCAATAAGTTAACGCCCCGTAATATGCACAATTTGGACAGATTGAATGGCATTATCTTAATGCTATTTGGCAGTGCCTTATTACTGATGTACATCAAATACTAAAACAGTTGTTGATTGGTGTATTTGAGTCGTTCAAAAGCGTATCGGTATTCAATACATATTCACATAATAGTATGCCAAGTTGGTTTTCAAGTGGATGTATAACGATAAATTATTTGCTATAAATTTTCATTAATTATGCAAAAAGTGTAGAATTATCTATTGCAAAATGCAAAAATTGTTGTTAATTTACCTATTTTAAGCTTTCAAGTTTTATTTATGAACAAAAATTACGCGTTTTTTTTAATCCTTCTATTATGTACCGAATGGGGTTTTGCACAACGTAGGGTGCCAAGCAAAGCACACAAAGTACGCTGCTTTACTGTACAATCCATGCAGGCTGCTCGTAAACGCAATCCAAAAATGATTACCGATTGGCAATTTGAAAATTGGTTGCAAGAAAAAAACAATGCCCGTAAAGTGGCTATGAAAAATGTTTTTGGTGCCAATACCGAATTGGGAACCATCAACAATTATACTTTACCCATTGTATTTCACATTATTCACAGCGGTGAAGCTGTAGGAACTAGCACAAATGTGTCAAAAGACTTGGTAAACAAACAAGTAATGCAGCTAAATAAAGACTATGCCAATCTTTCGGGTAGTCCATATGCAGCGGCTTCTAAAACAGGTATACAGTTTGCCTTGGCTACTAAGAGTCCTACAGGTGCTACTTTAGCAGAGCCGGGCATTGATCGTATCTCTTATAAAACCAAAAAATTTACAGCGCCTCCCTACGATGATGATGCGTATTACATTACCGATAGCATTAAGCCGGCTACTATTTGGGATCCTTCTAAATATGTAAACATTTGGGTGATGGACATGTCGGCTAGTGGCATTTTGGGTTTTGCTACCTTTCCTAGTACCACATTGATTGAGGGTCTTGACGATTTTGAAACCAATACCGATGCCGGTGTGGTAATAGACCCCACTACATTGGGTAATATTTTTGCCACTTCCGATTGCGGTGGTTCTTCTGCTACCGCTTACTCATTAGGCCGTACACTCACCCACGAATTAGGCCACTTTTTTGGCTTAAGGCATATTTGGGGCGATTCGACTTGTGCTACTGATTTTTGTGGCGATACCCCCATTCATGAAGATGCCAATTATGGAAAACCCGCGCATCCAAAAGCCAATTCTTGTGGTACTGCCGACGAAATGTTTGAAAACTTTATGGATTACACCGACGATCAAGTAACCAATACCTTTACACTCAACCAAGTAGAGCGCATTCAAACCATACTGCAAAATAGTGTACGGCGCAAATCGTTGGCCTCTTCTACAGTACCTACAGTAGCGCCCGCAGCTAGCAATATTATTGCATTTGCCAATTGTACGGGTGCTACAACAGTGGTAGAAACTGCTCCGGCGGGCAACAACCGTTATAAAGACATTAGCTTACACATTAATGTGGAAAACGCAGCAACTGGAGCAGCAACTTTAACCATTGCTACAAGTGGCGATGCCGTAGCGGGACAAGATTATCAACTGATTACGCCTACAGTAAGTTTTGCCGGCGGCGATTTTACTCAAAGCATTATTGTACGCATATTGGATAATAACAAAGTAGATGGTCAACGAAAACTAGGTTTGAGTTATACCATAAATGGCAGTGGAGTAACAGCAGCTACTTATGCTCAGTCAATGAGTATAACCATCAACGATGATGACGATATTATTGTTGGACAAAACACCATCAATTTATTGGAAGAAAGTTTTGGAGCCGGAACCATACCAACCGGTTGGAGTACCTATGATGACGGAAGCACCTCAAACCGATTTGTAGTAGGCAACAAAGGTTCATACCTTAACAATGCTTACGTAACAGGCAATTCCACTACCAAACCAAATACCTACGCAAACTCTGTTGGCTATGCCATTTTAGAAACACCCGTAATTGACGCTACTAGGGTAAAAGCTTTAGGAAATCTACAGTTTAAATATACAGTTAGAGGTCGCAATTATAACTACAATACCTCCACCGGCGTTACTACTGGACATTATGGTCTTACTTTGTTTGCATTGGACAACGATCCAAATGGCAATGTATCACCTTTTGGTAGCACTAATGGAAAAACAGGTTATGGGCCATATAGCAATACAAGTGCTGCGATTACAGGTGCACCTAGTTTATCTGCTTCTTTTTTAAACAATACTCGGTTTTATGTAGATTTCTATTGGAATATTGAAAGTGCAGCTACTGTAAATAATCCAGCCTTAAACGTGGACGATGTTATTATTACCGCAACACCGTTTCCTGTTGAATCGACTGTAAGTAAGAGTTATTCACACAATTTGGTCGATAATACTACCCACAATTTTAGAAGCACGAACAACAATGCATTATTGCAAATAACAAAAGCCATTATTCCTCTTGAAAATGTAACAGCATCCGTTGTTGAAGCGGGCTCTGATAAGGCATCTTTTACAACACTAGACGGCACCTTTTTCAGAAGCCGCAAAGTAGTTACTGTAAGCAATCCTACAAACGACCAATCCGTGCTATATACCGTTACTTTGTATTTTACAACTGAGGAGGTAGCGGTTTGGGGTGCTAATGCTACTGCGCTTAAAATAATTCAATTAAAAGGCAATACTAACTTTAGCAACACTTTGAGCAATGATAATGCAGTACTGTTAAAACCAAATGTTAGTGATAATAGAACGAATAACGGCTATATAGCTTATACAGTTACCACTACTGGTATGGGTAGTTTTGCATTAGTAGATATTGCTACAACGTTGCCTGTTAGTATACTTAGCTTTAAAGGAACTATTAGCAATAGCGAAGCCGTTTTGGTATGGAATACCGCTAACGAAGTAAACAATAAAGGCTTTAGCATACAACGCAGTACCGATGGCATTGCTTTCAGTGAAATAGGATTTGTTGCTGCCGGCACCGAAAGTGCTTACAGTTTTGTAGATAAAAACATTAAAAAAGGTAGTAGGTATTACTACCGATTGGTTCAAACAGATAACAATGGTACACTAAGCTATAGCACCACTATTAGTCTTGTATACATTGATGGTAACCGTTCTGTAAGTGTGTTGCCCAATCCGTTTAAACACAATTTAACCATAAAAAATACGAGTACCGACAGAAGTGTGCTTGGTATTGTTATTACCGATATTAATGGTCGTACTATGTATACGCACACTAATTTCAGTACATCATCGTTAGATATCAATACGGCAAGTTGGAGTAAGGGCGCGTATTTGGTAAGGATAATGAGCGGTACAAGCATCAACGTACTTAAAATTGTAAAAGAGTAGGTACTCTGCTCAGCAAGATTTTCCTTTTTATGGGTTGGTTGTAATGAAAAATTACAGCCAACCCATTTTTTATGGCAGTATTTACCTCGTGCATTTTTTATTAAGTATGGAGATGCCTCCAAAAAGGTGTATATTGACCTAGCGTGAGGGATTGCAGCGGTTACCCCACAGCCGACATCCTGAAAGGTGGCGGCGAGGAGTAAAAGCGTAAAGCCCGACCCGAAGGGGCACGCCCCACAACATTAAAATTGTTATTGCATGAAATACTTATTGTTTTGTATCTACTTACTATTCGGCGTTCAATTGTGGGCGCAATCTGACAATGCCGGTGCTTTGTGGCAAATAAGTGTACAGCCAAATCAATGGCTTTCGGCGCCTATGGCCGACAGCATTGGCCTACAAGTGCCTAAAAAGAGCAAACAAAAGGAGGTATTGATTGCGTATAATAAAAAAGAGACTACTGCTCAATGGCATCGACATATTATAATTATGGATTCCGCAAGGCACGAGTTGTTGCGTAAACCATTGGTAAACAATCAGTTGGCTCTAAGCAAAAGTATGTTACATAGGTTAAATAAGGGAAATCCTTTGTACTTGTATACGATAGCTATACCGGTTGACGAGCGGAGGGCACGTACAGTACGTGTACGCACCGTTCTATTAGCCAAATTGGTTTGGTAAGTGCGGGAATAGGTTGTAAAACGATTGGCAGGTTGCGGGTATTGAAAAATATTGATTTATCATTTCTTGTATAGTAAACAATATTGGTATTTACCACAAGCGCCATTCAAATAAAGTTTTTGCTTGTAGGTAGTAGATGGTTCATTTGGCCAAATTGCCCAAGCGCTACTCCTCTGTTTCTTGTATAAATGATTGAAGCAAAGCGTAATTGGTGATTTTAATATTTTTACCCACCAATTCAATCACATTGGTATTGGCTAAGTCGTTGATAATTCTGAAAACAGTTTCGTAGGTAGTTCCTGCAAACGAAGCCAAATCTTGTCGGCTTAAAACAATATCTATACAGCCGTCACTACTTGTACCAAATTTTTCGTGCAGCGAGAGCAAGCATTGTGCTATGCGGCCTTTAACCGTCATGTGCGCCATATTGCGCATTTTACGTTCGCTTTCTTGCAATTCATCGGCAAAAAACATGAGTAGATTGATGGTAAATTGGTGGTTTACTTTTAGTGTGCTTTCAAAAAAAGCCAAATCAATAAAGCAAGCGTCTACATTTTCTAATGCGGTACCTGATACCGGATAAAAGCCATCGCCACCAAGACCGCGGTGACCCACAATAGCACCTTTGTTAGCAATACGCACGATGAGTTCTTTTTCTGGTCCCCATTGTTTGTGCACTTTTACTTTGCCTTCATTTATAAAGTAAACGCCTTCTACTTTTTCGCCTTCTTTAAACAGCAATTCCCCTTTTTTGTACGTGTATGTTTTTTTGTGTGCAGCAATAGCAGGCAGCCATTCGGGCAAACTTTGTTTACATAAAAAACAACTTTGTAAATCGCAACCGTTTTTATTTTTTTTCATAACAAGAGAGTGGATTACAATAATAAAGAAATAGTAGCTAAACTGAAAACTTATTAGCTAGTTTTTACAAATAAAACAATTTATAGATAAAATAAAAATCAATTTGTAAAAAAAATTGACAATTCATCAAAAAATTCACCAAAAAAAGAACAAAATAAAACATTAACATAAAATAAATATAAAATGATTTGTTTGTTTTTTAACAAATTCTTCTACTTTTATTGTACAAATCATACAAAATGGTGTTTTATCGGTTTAAAAAGACATTATTTTCAAATTTAAACAATAATTTAAATTATTCACAATTTGTATTTTTCAAATTTCTAACAGTGTATATGTTGATGGAAAAATTTTGAAAAAACGAGTTCCTTTCGATACAAACGTTTTGCTTGCCATATAAAAAAATTGCCCCTCCTGGAGTCGCATTCCAAAAGGGGCGGTGCTCTAAATCGTATTCATCAATTTAAAACGTAACAAATGTATCAAAATCATTTTGGCAAAGCAACTCGATTTGCTTTTACTGCTTTGGGGCTGTTGGCTGTTGGCTACTCGCATGCGCAAATATCGTTAACAGGTCAGCTAAGAACACGTACGGAAGTTAGAAATGGATTGGGTAACCTGCAAACAAAGGGCGCACAATCGGCTGTTTTTACATCGCAACGTACCCGAATTAATTTTGGTTATAAATGGGATAGGCTCACTTTTGGAGCTGCCCTGCAAGATGTTAGGGTATGGGGGCAAGACGCATCAAGCATTACCAATAATGATGGTGCACGACTGATGTTGCACGAGGGATGGGCCGACCTTACTTTGGCTAATAAGGCCGATACCACTATCGCTTTTAAATGGATAGATCAACTGTCGTTAAAAGTGGGCCGGCAAGAGTTGGTGTACGACGATGCAAGATTAATAGGCAATTTAGATTGGTTACAACAGGCACGTCGCCACGATATGGCTTTGTTAAAAGCGATGCACCACGGATGGCAAATTGAGGCTGGTTATGCCTTTAATCAAAATACTGATGCCTTTGGTGTAGCTAGTACAGCATATGCACCGGGTAATGTGCCGGCATATGTAAAAAACAGTATTGGTGTTTTGGTGCCGGTGGCAGCAGGGTTTGTGCCGCTAGTAAATGCCGCAGGTAATAGTACGTCTAACGGAAATCCATCATACACCAACCCGCCAAGTACCAATGGTGCCAACCAGGATTATAAATCGTTTACTACTGCATACATTAGCCGCAAGTTTAACCAAACAAAAGTTGCACTTTTATTTTTCAACGATAATTTTGGCAAATCGCACCTCGATTCTATTAGTGTAGGTGGAGGTATGCTTTATGGCAAGCGCTATGCCGCAGCAAGTGTCGCCGATACGCGCAACTATAGCGGTTATAATAGCCGATTTACTTATGGTGGTATGATTACACATACTATTGGTAATGCATCGGGCTTTGGGAAAATAGCTTTGCAAGGGGCCTACTACCAACAAAGTGGTAAAGATAGAGATGGCAAAAATTTAAACGCTTTTCATCTTAACCTTCAAGCTACCTATCAAAAAGGAAAATTTAGTATTACACCGGGTATAGATATTTTGTCGGGCAATGATAGCTCACTAACCAACACTTCTGCCAACACCAATCGCTTTGACCCATTGTATGGCACGCCGCATAAGTTTTGGGGTTATATGGATTATTTTTATGTGGGTACCGGATCGCCAACAGGTGGGTTATCAGACCCTTATTTTAAAGTAAAATACACCGGCAATATGCTGAGTATTGGTGCAGATTACCACTACTTTTCTACCCACAAAGCTATGAAAGGCACCGATGGCAAATATCTAGGCAGCGAAATAGATATTCAATTAAACTACAACATGAACAAGTTTACCAATATAGAATTGGGTTATTCGCTCATGTTTGCTAGCAACAATATGCCAATTGCCAAAGCCCAAGTAACCAGTTTGGCTACCGCAGCTAACTACAACAAAACAGGCACTTGGTTTTATGCCATGCTCAAGTTTACACCTGATTTCTTTTATGCAAAACCTGTTGCTATTAAACAGTAAAAATGTTACTGTTAGTTGATGTTTTGTTTGTGAGTAAATGCACTCTATGTGTTGAAATATTTATTATTAATACAATTTATAAAATTGATAATTATGAAAAAAATTAAAATCATTTTTCAAACAATACTTTTGGTTATTGTTAGTTGCCAAATACTGTTGGCAAATACAGCATCGCCTACACCTCCTGCCAAACGAGTAATCAAATTGGGCTTCATAGCGCTTACCGATTGCGCACCGTTGGTAATGGCAAAAGAATTGGGCCTTTTTACCAAGTACGGAGTAGAAGTTCAGTTAACCAAAGAGGCTTCATGGGCTGTTATCAGAGACAAAATTTTGAACGGCGAATTGGATGGAGCGCATTGCTTGTTTTCTATGCCATTTTCGGTATATACAGGCATCGGTGGTAAGGCCGGCAGCGAAATGCGCATTGCCATGGTTTTGAACAACAATGGCCAAGGTATTACCTTGTCAAAAGATTTTTGTGGGCTTGTTGGTTTTAAAGAAATGAAGAAAGTGGCAGCTGCTATTAAAAATGTACAAAGCCGTAAAGAAGTCACTTTTGCACAAACATTTCCGGGTGGCACGCACGACATATGGTTGCGCAATTGGTTAGCTGCCTGCGGCGTAAATCAAAAGTCGGTTGGCATTATTACCATTCCACCACCCCAAATGGTAGCCAATATGAAAGTAGACAATATGGAAGGCTACTGTGTGGGCGAACCTTGGAACGGTGTGGCGGCCCAACAAAATATTGGCTTTACACATATGGCTAGTCAGGATATTTGGAAAAACCATCCCGAAAAAGCCCTTGTGGTAAACAAAGCCTTTGCCGATGGCAACCGCGAAGATTTGAAAAATGTGATGAAAGCCGTTTTAGAAGCGTGTAAATGGCTCGACGATATGGGCAATCGCAAAAAAGCAGCTTCTATACTTACCCGCCCCAACTATGTAAATGCTGCATTAACAGTAATTGAAGCCCGTTTATTGGGTAGCAACGACTTAGGCTGCGAGCTAGGCGTACAAAAGTACAAAGATGATTACATGACTTTTTTCCGTGGTGGCGATGTTAATAGCCCTCGCCTAGCGCATGGTATGTGGTTTTTGGCGCAATATGTTCGTTTTGGATATTTAAGTACACCACCCGCTTACAAACAAATAGCCGAAAAACTCATTTTGGACGATTTATACGCCGAAGTAGCCAAAAGTATGAATATTGTCGTGCCCGCCGATGCCTTAAAACCCTTTAAAACCAATATTGAACCAACTGTTTTCGATCCTGCCAATCCTGCGGCTTACTTAAGTGCTGCAAAAAAATAAATTCCTTGTTCATTTCTGTTTAAAATATCTGTGTTATGAAAAAAATCATCTCGCTTCAAACCCTTTACGCCATGCTGTACTTTGTACTAGGTATGGGCTTATTGTTAGCCGCTTGGGCTTGGGTTTCCCACATTACCAAAAACGAAGTGCCATCACCAATCCTTACATGGAAGGTTTTTCAAGAGGTTATGCAAAGTCCTTTTCAAAATGATGCTGATATAAAGGGCATTGGCACCAAATTATTAAGTTCTTTAGGAAGGGTAGGTATTGGGTTTGGGTTAGGTAGCCTTTTGGCAGTGCCTTTGGGTTTGCTATTGGGTAGCAATATTCGGTTGATGAATATTTTCAATCCCATTATTCAAATTTTAAAACCCGTATCGCCATTGGCTTGGTTCCCACTTGGGTTAGCCATATTTAAAGATTCGCCCAAAGCCAGCATTTTCATGATATTTATTTGTTGCATTTGGCCAACGCTGATTAATACGGCAATGGGTGCTGCAAGTGTGCCGCCCGACCACAAAAATGTAAGTAAGGCTTTTGCTTTTTCACCACTCAAATACATTACCAAAATCTTGTTACCTTACACATTGCCGCACATCATCACCGGTTTGCGACTATCTATCGGAGTGGCTTGGATGGTAATTGTTGCGGGCGAAATGCTTAGCGGTGGTATGGGTTTGGGTTATTTTGTTTGGGAAGAAGGATTTAATGGGGGTAGTATCGAAAAAATATTGGTAGCCATCTTAATTATTGGTTCAGTCGGCCTATTGCTCGACAAAGCCTTTATTGCGCTCGAAAAAAAATTATCCTACGCTCAATAACACTTCAGTAGTCGGTGTACGATTATTGAG
The DNA here is from genome assembly GCA_027486695.1 of Chitinophagaceae bacterium. Taxonomy (GTDB): domain Bacteria; phylum Bacteroidota; class Bacteroidia; order Chitinophagales; family Chitinophagaceae; genus Parasediminibacterium. The sequence goes on from JAIXOS010000343.1 coordinate 14,705, forward strand.
TGCCAACTTTTATTTCATCTTTTCAATTTCAATTGTATGGAAACAATGATAGCTGCACCAACAACGGTGTTAAATACAGTCGGTTTAGATACTGCTTTGCCTAAATCTTTAGTTGCCAAAACTAACCAAGCGGCAACCGCTGCGCCATTGAGCATTGATATTCAAAATGTTACGGTATCTTTTAAAACCAATGAAGGGGTTTATACGGCTGTTAAAAACATATCGTTGCAGGTAAAAAAGGGCGAAATCATCTCGCTAATTGGCCACTCAGGCTGTGGCAAGTCTACCTTAATGAATACCATCAGTGGCATGGTGAGCCCGTCAGAAGGTACTGTATTGGCCAATCAAAAAAAGGTTACCGGTCCCGGCCCCGACAGAGGCATTGTTTTTCAAAACTATTCACTACTGCCTTGGCTCACCGTGTACCAAAATATTTTTGTGGCGGTGGATTCAGTAATGAAAAACAAATCTAAAGCCGATAAAATTGCCCTTACCGAAAACGGCCTGAAAATGGTAAACCTATGGCCACACAAAGACAAATTGCCTGGTCAATTATCGGGCGGTATGAAACAGCGTGTTGCTATTGCACGTGCTTTTTCTATCAATCCCAGCATTTTATTGCTCGACGAACCGTTTGGAGCGCTCGATGCACTCACCAAAAGTGCTATGCACATCGAATTGCTAAAACTATGGAACCTCGATCACCGCGAAAAAACCATTATCCTCGTTACGCACGATATTGAAGAAGCCATCTTTTTAAGCGATCGCGTGGTGGTGCTCAACAACGGTCCTGCTGCAACTATTAAAGAAATTGTGGATGTGCCACTAGCACGCCCTCGTAACAAAAAAGACATTGTTCACGACCCCGAATACATGCGCATTCACGACAAGCTTCTTGGGTTACTGATGCATAAATTGTCCATCAACGATTAATCAATTGATTGTTTTCGCATCCATGCCCTTCACATTCTTTTTTGGGGGCTAGGAACTGCAACCAACCTTATTCAACAATAGTTCGGGCTGTTTGGCAGTAGTCCTCACCCCAATCGCCCGATGGTTGTTGGGGTTGTGGGCTACTTGCCGTCCATCCCGCAGCCGCCAATCTATCGCACATCTATCGGCAATACATATGCATAAACAGTGCTTATACAAATGATATTTTTCAGATAAAATTAATTTTTATACATTTAATTAGAAACAAAAAGTATAATTTTTGGTCAAAACGATTAAAATAATATTGCCTGTGCAATGTTTTTTAATTATTTTAATCTTATTTTTGATAATATACGTTGTATTTTGTAATTCTTATTTATGAATAAAGCGCAACCACTTACCCAGCTTAATATACTATCGCTCAAGGGCATACAAATGAAAACGTTCCACATTACTTGGCTTACGTTCTTTTTTTGCTTTTTTGCTTGGTTTGGAATTGCGCCGTTAATGCCTTTGGTTAAAAAACAATTGAGCCTTACTAAGGACCAATTGGGAAATATTCAAATTGCATCTGTTTCTGCCACAATTATAGCGCGCTTACTAATAGGGCGTTGGATAGACAAATGGGGCCCGCGATTGGTGTATACTTGGCTGTTGATAGTATGTGCTATACCCGTTATGTGTATTGGCCTTAGCAATAGCTACCAATCCTTTTTATTGTTTCGGCTTGCTATTGGCGTTATTGGTGCGTCGTTTGTAATTACCCAATTCCATACTTCGGTCATGTTTGCATCTTCTATTAAAGGAACTGCTAATGCTACAGCAGGCGGTTTTGGTAATGCCGGAGGAGGTGCTACCAATTTTTTTATGCCACTTATTGCCGCGTCAATGGTGGGTGCCGGTTGGGTAACTACCGAAAATAGTTGGCGTTTGGCAATGGTGGTACCGGGTGTGTTGTTACTCATCATGGCAGCACTCTATTATAATTACACAACCGATTTGCCTCAAGGCAATTTTAGTGAAAACCCACAACAACAAAAAACCAATAAAAATACTTTTTTGCTAGCCGCAAAAGACTACCGCACTTGGATATTGGCAATTGCCTATGGAGCTTGTTTTGGGGTAGAAATTACGGTCGACAATTTTGCTGCTATTTATTTTAAAGACAAATACGGTGCTTCGTTGGTAATGGCGGGCATTGTGGCAAGCATCTTTGGTTGGATTAATTTGTTTGCTCGACCGCTAGGAGGTATTGTGGCCGATAAAATTGGTAAAAAATATGGTTTTGATGGCAAAACAATGCTGCTTTCCATATTACTGTTGTTAGAAGGGGCCGGCATTGTGTGGTTTGCACAAGCTGGTCAACTCAGTATGGCTATCGTCATGATGTTTTTCTTTGGTCTTAGTTTAAAAATGGCCAATGGCGCAACTTATAGCTTGGTGCCTTTTGTAAATACCGAAGCCGTTGGCAGTGTGGCCGGCATTGTTGGAGCCGGAGGAAATATTGGCGCAATGCTGATTGGTTTTTTATTTAAATACAAGGCCGTTAAGGTGTCGGACGATATGATTGATTATTCCAACGCATTTACCACGCTCGGTTATATTGTATTGGTCTTTGGCGCGGTGGTACTCGTATTTCGCACCGTTACGCGTGGTCAAAGCAGTCAGCTAAACGGATAATGAACCTTAACAGCACCATTAGTTATTTAATAGCAACCTTATTTTATACATGCACACATCCAAAAAAATACCCGACGCACTTACCACTACCTGCTGTTATTGTGGCGTAGGCTGTGGTATGGTGGTAACAAAAGATAAAAAAGGAAACCTTACGGTAAGTGGCGATGCCGATCATCCCGTAAATAAGGGAATGCTATGCAGCAAAGGAATGAACCTGCACTATACGGCTAACGACAAATCCGATCGGTTGCTGTATCCACAAATGCGCTACAACAAACATTTACCACTTGAGCGGGTTTCGTGGGAAGACGCTTTGCACCGTACAGCGGCAGTATTCAAAACATTTATCCAAAAATATGGCCCTAACTCGGTTGCTTTTTACGTTTCAGGACAATGCTTAACGGAAGAATACTATGTAATTAACAAATTAATTAAAGGATTTATTGGCAGCAACAACATAGATACCAATAGCCGCTTGTGTATGAGTAGTGCGGTAGTGGGCTACAAAATGAGCTTGGGCGAAGATAGCGTACCCGTTTGCTACGACGATATAGAACTAGCGGATTGCTTTTTTGTTACCGGAGCTAACCCGGCTTGGTGTCATCCTATTTTGTGGCGCCGGGTAGAAGCACACAAAGCGGCCAATCCCAACGTTAAAATCATTGTAGCCGACCCCCGACAAACCGATACTTGTAGCATAGCCGATGTGCATTTGCAAATAAATCCCGGTACCGATATCACACTCAATCACGCTATTGGTCGCCTACTCATTGAAAATGGCGATATTGATGTAGATTTCATACAACACCATAGTCAAGGCTTTGACGCATATAAACAAATGGTATTTGCTACTACTTTGCAAGAGGCGGCAGCTATTTGCGGTGTGGATGCCGCCGACATTCAGCTTGCAGCTAGCTATATTGGCAATGCGAAAGGATTTTTAACCATGTGGACAATGGGATTGAATCAAAGTGCAATTGGCGTAAACAAAAATTTGTCGCTCATCAATCTCAATTTGATTACCGGACATATTGGTAAGCCGGGTTCCGGACCTTTTTCACTAACCGGCCAACCCAATGCTATGGGCGGTCGTGAAGTAGGCGGATTAAGTAATTTATTGCCGGCACACCGCAATTTAAACAATGCCCAACACCGGCAAGAAGTAGCCGATTTTTGGGGAGGCACGACACTTTCCGACACTCCGGGACTTACCGCTACCGAAATGTTTGAAGCGCTTGAAGCAGGCACTTTAAAAGCCATTTGGATTATTTGCACCAATCCACTTGTTAGCTTACCCGATGTACGACAAGCCGAACGGGCTTTGCAAAAAGCCAAATTTGTGGTAGTGCAAGAAGTGAGTAGTAAACCGGAAACCCTTCAATTTGCCGATGTGATATTGCCTGCTGCTACATGGGCCGAAAAAGAAGGCACCATGACCAATAGCGAAAGACGTATATCGTATCTGCATCAAATAACCCCTCCTCCGGGCGAAGCATTGCCCGATACCGACATCATTTGTCGGTTTGCACGTGTGATGGGATATAAAGGATTTGATTTTGCCAATGCCGCCGCCGTTTATGCTGAGCATGTACAACTAACAGCAGGAACCAATATGGATATGTCGGGGTTAAACTACGATATACTCAAACAAAAAAAAACCGTTCAATGGCCTTATCCGGCTAACGAAATCCATAATGGCACACCACGCCTATTTACCAATAAAGTATTTTATACACCTAGCACCAAAGCTATTATCCACGCCGTTCCCGACACCATTACAAGCGAAAAGCCCTCCCCGGAATTTCCGCTAATACTCACCACAGGCCGCATTCGCGACCAATGGCATACCATGAGCCGTACCGGCAAAGTAAATAAGCTAAACCAACATACACCCACAGCATTTGTAGAAATACACCCGCAAAATGCACGACAATTACAAATTGCAGATAACGATTTGGTGGTGGTACAATCTTCAAGAGGCGAGGTGCGGGTACGAGCCAAAATAACCACGCAAATAAAAAAAGGGGTGGTTTTTTTACCCATGCATTGGGGCAAAATTTTAAACAACGATTTACATAGAACCAACAATATTACCCACTCATTATTAGATCCTATTTCAAAAGAACCCGATTTCAAGTTTTGTGCTGTTAGGGTACACAAATACGAAGCCCCCAAACAACGTATCGTTATCATTGGAGCAGGAGCAGGGGCTTTTGGTTTTGTAAAAAGCTATCGCGAAACAAATACCACAAACGAAATAACCATATTCAGCAAAGAAAATTTTCCGTTTTACAACCGAGTAATGCTTCCCGATTACATTAGCGGGGCACAGCAATGGCAACAATTGGTGAAAATGGACGATAGTGAAGAGGATAAATACAATATTGTATTGCACAGGGGTGTAAGCATTGAAAAAATTGATCGCGCGGAAAAATGGGTGATGGATAGTAATGGCAATATTACTTATTACGATGTGTTGATTATGGCAACGGGGAGCCGAGCCTTTGTACCACCGGGCGTACCCAACCTTCCAGGTATTTTTACGATGCGTAGTAGAACCGATGCCGACAATTTTATAGCACATACTCCGGCGAATGCGCATGTAGTAATTGTGGGGGGAGGTTTATTGGGTTTAGAAATGGCCGCTAGTTTGTGCGAAGTAGGGGTACGTATCACCATCATACAACGTATTTCTCGCTTTCTGGATCGACAGTTAGACCCCCTTGGCAGTCAATTGCTACATGAAGAAATGACCGAAAGACAAGGTTGCGATGTGTATTACGACGACGAAGTGCAACTGTATTACGGACACGAAAAACTAACCGGCGTACGCTTAAAAAGTGGCCGGCAAATAGACTGCGATGCGCTCATTTTGGCCATCGGTACACAACCCAATATAGAATTGGCTAAAGCCGCAGGCTTGCAATGTCAACGGGGTGTTTTGGTAAATGAACGTTTGCAAACCAACGACCCCAACATTTATGCAATTGGCGAAATTGCTGAATTCAAAGGTTTTTTATATGGTATTACGGCTGCCGCAGAACAACAAGCAGCTATTGTAGCCCAATATTTACAAGGCGATATAGCTGCCTATTATAAAGGCAGTTTATTGATGAACATCATTAAAATTCATGGCTTCGATTTGTGTAGCATTGGCATTCCTGAATGCCCTAACCACACCGATTATGAAGAAATTATTTTTATCGATCGGGCAAAAAGTTATTATAAAAAATGCATCATTCATCAAGACAAACTAGTGGGCGCTATTTTAATTGGCGATAAAACAGAGTTTCAAGAATTTAAAGAACTGATTGCCAACAAAATAGAATTGAGCGATAAACGCCTACAACTATTGCGCAGTGGCAAAACGGCAACCCCCGTTTTGGGCAAATTGGTATGTAGTTGTAACAATGTGGGTAGTATCAATTTGCAACAAGCGGTAGAAAATGGTTGTGAAACCCTACAACAGTTGTGTAGCAAAACCGGTGCAGGTACCGGATGTGGTAGCTGCCGCCCCGAAGTACAAAAAATACTTGAAAAAACCCTTTTTCAACAGCACAATGCTACAGCTACAGATAAGGTAGCAGAAGCTATTCTGTAAACCCACACCACTAGCAATGATTAATAAAAAAATATATACCATTGTTGTTAATTTGCCGGGGGGTATTGTGGCTACAGGTTACTTGCTTACCGCCCTACAAGCACTAGCAAAAGCAGGTATTCAGGAAGTACAATTAGGTACAAGACAACAGCTTTTTGTAAAAGTAAATGCACAACAACTTACCCTGCTCGAAACCGAATTGCGTAGTCACTACATTGCTTTTGAATTAATAGAAAAAAGCAGTCCCAATATAGTAAGCAGTTATGTAAACGAAGGGGTATTTGAAAACAGCAATTGGTTAAGCGAAGGTGTGTACAAAGATGTATTGAATTTATTTGATTTTACCCCTCAATTAAAAATCAATTTGGTAGATAATACCCAAACATTTGTTCCCTATTTTACTGGAAACCTTAATTTCATAGCTTCTAAAATAAACAATTATTGGTATTTGTATTTGCGATACCCACAAACTAACCAATTGTATTTATGGCCGGTACTTATTTACACCACCGATATTCCTTTGCTAAGCAAACAGATAGAGCCTACGCTGCAAAAATTGGGTATAACAACCAAAATTCTTCCCGCCGATTGGGGCACCTTAGTGTATAAACAAGTAAACTTAGTAGCAAGTTTTATTACCCATCCTATAACAGAAGCTTTACATGTACCCACGTTTATGATGCCGTACTATGAAGGTTTTAACCGATATGGCAACAAATCGTGGTTGGGCATATACAGGCGCGATGAAGTGTTTTCGGTAGCATTCTTATTAGATGTGTGTAGTGTATGTATACAAACCAAAATTGGACAGGTATACACCACCCCTTGGAAATCGATAGTGGTAAAGGGAATTGAAAATGCAGACCGTAAATTGTGGGATTATGTATTGAGCAAACACAGAATTAACGTTCGGCATGCGGCTAATGAACTCAATTGGCAAATTGAAGACATGTGTTCTGATGGCCTTAATCTAAAACGCTTTTTAATCAGGCAGTTTGATAAAGAGGATGTTCGCACTTTTGGTTTGTGCTTTGCTGTAAAAACCATGCCCAATAGCAGTATTTGGGGATCGGTAATTATTGAAAAAAAGAATACCGACCACCCAGCACAACGCAAATCGGTAGATAAATACGATATTTGGTACACACAAGATTTTAATCCCAATTCAAAAGAATATGTATTGTTTAGAAGCGATGTGGCGAAAGAAAATATTGCTACCTATTTGATATCGCTATGTAAATATTTTTACGAATTAAAAAATGACGAGGAAGGTATTTTGCACCGCATTTACCGGGAAGATACCCCCACAGCCGCCAACACATCAAAAGAACCGCCAACTCACTTTGTGCACCAATGCGAACACTGCTTTACCATTTATGATTGCGATTTGGGCGATATAGATAACGGCATACCACCCGGAACTGATTTCAGCCAATTACCTGAGCACTACGCGTGTAATACATGCGAAGCTCCCAAACAAGATTTTGTTATGGTTATTAAAAAAACAGCCGTTGTACTGTAAAATCAATCATCCCACGGTTCGGCGAGTTATACAAAATGGAAATGGTTTGATGTAACAAAATTATTTATATATGTACTTGGCAAAAACCGAAAGAGGATTTATTGATGTGCTACTGCGTACCATGCAATAGAAAATAGCAGAAAACAATTGATAGTTTATGGAAGTTGTTAGATTTACAAAATGCGGCATTTTTTGTATTTGCTGTTTTGCTTTGGTCATCTGCTGTTATTTTTGAAGGATGATAGATAATAACCTGATAACAACCGTAAATTTTACCATCAACCAATCACCACATAGATTTTGATAGAGGTAAGCATTTTATATACCCAACCCCTCTTTTCCGCTTCATGAAACCACTCAACGATATTTATGGCAGACAGTTTAAAACACTGCGGGTGAGCCTACTCAATAGGTGTAACCTCAGTTGTGTGTACTGCACAATGGGTGAAGATGTAGCAAAGCCCGAAAAAGAGGAGCCAACAGCTTTAACAGCATCGGAATTATTAACTATCATCACCAATTTACATACGCTACTATCTTTTTCTACCATTCGGCTTACCGGTGGTGAGCCATTATTGTATCACGACTTAATTCCAATTATTGAAGGCTTAAACAAGAACGGTCTTCATAATATTAAATTGACCACCAATGGGTTTTTATTAGAACGAATGGCTGTAGACTTAGTAGCTGCGGGTTTAAAAAGCATCAATGTATCGCTCGATGCAATAGATGAAAACATGTTTGCGCTGATGAGTAAACGAGGCAATATTCAGCGCATATTAAATGGTATAGATGCGGCTATCGATGCAGGATTGCACGTAAAACTGAATGCTGTAATCATGAAGGGTATCAATGAAAGCCAAGTACTACCGCTGTTGCAATTTGCCTTTGACCGCAATATTAGTATCCGGTTTTTGGAAGTGATGTCGATGGGGCATTTACACCAACAACCCAAAAAATATTTGGTAACTCAACAAGAGCTTTTACACATCATTGCGCAGCAATACCAATTTGAACCTTGCCATCGGCAGCATGCAGCAACTGCCAACTATTGGCAAACCACTACGGGGCATCAATTTGGTATTATCGCAAACGAAAGCGCCCCTTTTTGTGGCGATTGCGATAGATTGCGGCTTGATAGCAAAGGCCAAATTTATGGTTGTTTAAGCAGTAACCACCCTATACCAATAGCAAACGTGCAACAACCCGAACAATTGCAAGCGTGCTTACAAGAAGCCATGCAGCAAAAACAAACCTTACAGTTTACCGGCAGTAATTTAAGCATGTTAGATATTGGCGGATAAACCAACCAATTTGTACCTTATGATGACCATAGAAACTTTTGCTATATTAAAAGACTATTTTGAACCCAAGTTTCAAATCAACGAAACGCCGAACAATATTCATCAGTTGCAGGAATTGCTTTTAAAGCTAAATCCACAAGCTGCAACATTACTAAGTATGAGCCGTTTTGCCGTGAACGACACATTTATAGATCAACATTATCAATTACAAGCCAATGACGTTATTAGCATCATCCCCCCAAGCAGTGGAGGATAAACTGCCCCATATTTCGGCCAATACCTTAAACGTGCCCGAACTACTTGGTCAAGCGCATCACCCACAAGCGGGTGCTATAGTGCTGTTTAGTGGCGAAGTGCGCGATTCAAGTCATCAAAAACAAGTAGCTTATTTGGAATATGAAGCCCAAGCAAGCATGGCGAATAAGATGATTGCCCAAATTTTGGACGAAGCAATCACCAAATGGTCACTTTCGTTTGCCGTTGCACAACATCGAATTGGTAAGGTTGCTGTTTGCGAAAGTGCCGTGGTGGTAATTACAGCTTCGCCACACAGAAAGGAAGCCTACGCCGCCAATAGGTTTATTATTGACAAAATAAAACACGAAGTGCCTATTTGGAAATGCGAATATTTTACCGACGGCACCAAAGAATGGGGAGGGAATTGCAATTGCCATACCATTACAGGCAACAATAGAGAACATGTATATGAATTTAACGACTAAGTCAATTGAATATCTGTTGCTTATAACTGGTTAATATTACATACATGACGCATACTTTACCAATCATTGCCGTAGTATTGTGTGGTGGAAAAAGCACAAGAATGGGTACCGACAAGGGGCTTTTACCCATACAGTCACATGCCACTTGGGCACAGTTTGTTGGTGAAAAAGCCGCTTTAGCAAACGTAGAAGTGGTTTACTCAATTAGTCAATCACAAATAAGTACTTATAGCAAACATATTGCTCAACAAATGCTTATTACCGACGATGATAACCTATTGGTGAAAGGGCCATTAAAAGGTTTGTTATCGGTACACCAAGCATATCCTGCGCATCATTTACTGTTGTTATCGTGCGATATGCTACATATTGACGTCGCTGTTTTGCAGCAATTGGTACAGCACTGCGTAGAAAATCCAACAGCGCATTTTTGGGCGTTTACAACCGGCTCGTTTGCGCAACCTTTTTGTGCTATTTATTCTGCCTTTGGTTTACAGCAGCAACTACAACAACAATCATCCATAACCAACTTTAGTTTGCAAAGTTTGCTCAAACAGGGAACAACCGCTTTTATAGCCACTACTAACGAACAGGTATTTTTTAGTTACAATACCCTAGACTCAAATACATTGTTGCAAACACAACCCACAACCCGATAATTCCTCTGTAACAGCCATAAAAATGGGCTTGACCACATTAAATGCCATGCAGAAAACACGAACAATTGGAACAACTTTTATATTTGCCGTTTGTTGTGTTTCTTAGTATTGCATATTCCTACTGTGCAAACCGCTGTTTTTCTGTCTGATTTTTGATTAAAATTTTGATTATGAGTAAAGTAATATTTTTTTTTGGCATACTATTTATACTCATTTATGTACCGGTTAACGGTTTTTCGCAGTGCAGTATTTGTACCAAAACCGCGCAGCAATTAGGGCAGGGCCCTGCTTCGGCACTCAATTCGGCAATCGTTTATTTAATGATGGCACCCCTACTGATTATGGCTTACATTGGCTTTCGTTGGTGGCGCAGGGAAAAAAAAATCATGGCTAACGAGCAGCCATGATTGGAAAAAAGAGTTGATTAACAAGGTGAAGATTTGCTATTGTAGCAAACCGGCTGCCCAATCAATTGCAAAGCGGGCTTTTTGGTATTTGGTTCGCAATTCTATTTGTTTTTGTAACGATTCTATTACTTTCATTTCGCGACTATTGATTAAAAACAAACTGCTTTCGCCTTGGGCAAATCTTAATTCTTCGTTGCGCAGTAGCGTAGAGTAGTTGTTAAACATACTTTGTGTTATTTTCAATTGTTGTTGCAAATAGTTGTTTTCATTGAGGTAATAGCGCATTTTGTTTTCAATTTGCCATTGTTTGTTGTCAATTTCTAAAGCCGTTTCTTTAATTTTTAATTTGGCTTTTTGGTAATCGCCCCGTCCTTCGCGCAGTAATAAAGGCACTTTAATATCCAATCCCCATTTATAGTTGTTTTCAATAAAAGGAATATCTACAGCCTTCAGTGTATTATACCCCTTGTTTAAAATATTGGCTTTCAGGGTTACATAGGGCAATAAGCTTTGAAATTTGAGTCGCTTTTCTACTTCCAAAGCATCAAGTTTGTATTGGTAACTTTTGATAATTGGATTTTGCAAAGCGGCTTGCGCTATTTGTGCATCGGTATTGCTTATTTTTTCGGTAAAAGCAAATTGTATGGTATCGGGTATAGCAGTTTGTGGCAGTAAATAGGCACTGTCGTTTTGTTGCCACAAATGATTGGAAAGTTCCAACGAAGCATTGTTGAGCTTTAGTAAGGCTTCCGCTTGTTGCAATTGAAAATTTTGTAGCTGCGTGTAGGCTTCTACGGTGTCTACTACTGAACGATCCCCGTTTTTAAAAGAAACACGAATTAACCGAAGTCTATTTTGGGCTGTTTGTACAAATTTTGAATATACGGTGTACAGTTGGTATGCGCCCGCCCATTGCCAGTAATCGGCATAGGCATCAAAAAATAAATTATTGAGTACATTCAGTTTTTCTTGTTCCGATTGCTTGTTGAATATTTTGGCTTGTTGCAATGCTGCACGTCGTTTATCGATTGTTACGCCTTTCAACAGAGCCATTTCGAGCCCGAGGTAACTAGTTTGCCCTTTGGATGCTTCCGATGTTACAAATTGGCCGCCATTGTTTTCCAAACCTGTTTTTACATCCACTCCAATTGGAGTTGGGAGTTTTAGTTGCGGATTGGTATAAAAATAATAGTTTTTTCCATCAAAGGTTTTTCTGCTTGCATCCATTTCGAACACCGGATCAAAAGCTCCTTTAGCACTCAGCAATTCGGCTTTTGCTTTTTCTACTAAAATAGAAGCTTGTTTGGCTACCGGGTGATTTTTTTTTACAATATCTATCAGCTGTTGCGGCGTAAACAGTTGTGTGGAAGTAGGCTTTTGTGCGTATGCTAGTTGCAATCCGCCCCAAAAAATTGCCAAACTTGTACACAAAGTACGCAGGTTAAAAAAAGTATAATCATTCATTGTGGTAGTTATTTTTCTTTTTTGTCTTTATCGGCTACTTTTTTGTCGCCCTCTTTTGGTTTGTAATATTCCGGTGGAAATCCATTGATGTTTCGCCATAGTTCGTAGTAAATTTGGACATCTTTCAACAAGGCAATACCACTTGCTCCGCCGCCCATACGTAATTGTTTGGGCCAAGCCTTTTCAGTAGGGTCCTCGGTTACCAAAACCCTGAATTTTCCGTTATAGCTCACGGCGGTTTCTACAGCTACTACGCATCCGCCAAAGGTGCCGTAACTTGTTTGAGGCCAACCACTAAATACAATGGCCGGAAAACCATCAAATACAAATCGAACCTTTTGTCCAATATTTACCAAGGGTAAATCCATTGGATCTACGAACATTTCTACAGCATATTGAATATGATTGGGTACAATTTCTACAATCATTTCACCTTCTTTGAGCATTTCTCCAATACCGGCTTTTTGTGCTTTCACAATTTGACCACTTTGTGGTGCAACGATATAATACATTTTGTTGCGCGCATCGTAGTTAGCATACACATTTTCCAGTTTAGATACATCTGCTTGTGTGCTAGCCACATTGGATAAGGAAGCAAATTTGTCGCCTTGTGCTTTTGCTATTTTATCGGTATAATCCTGTATAACACTGTTTTTTTCAATACGTAGGTTGATGAGTTCTTGTCGGTTTTGAAGGTATTTGTTTTCGGCACTAATTCTTTTGGCCTGTGCATTTTGAAAACTAATTTTTCTTCGTTCAAAATCTACCAACGATATAGCGCCACTATCAAGCATAATTTGTGCCGCTTCTATTTGACGTTTGGCTACGCCCAATTCATTTTTAACAGCTAGCAAGTCGGTGCTATCACTTTCTACCTTTAATTGCTGCTGTTGCAATTTGTTATCAAGCGATTGTAATTTCAATATTTGTGCTTGTTCCAATGCGGCAACTTGATTGTCGGCCGTAGCTGCTTTATTGCTATATCCTTCTATACTTTGTTGTTTGGCAGTAATTTGTTGTTGTGTACGCTCTAGCAATTTGGGGTCAAAGTACTCTACTTTTACCTCGCCTAGTTGCAAAATGGTATCGCCGGCTTGTACTACATCGCCTTCTTTTACATACCATTTAAGTACCCTACCTGCAATGATGGTATTTAATTCTTGTGGTCGTTGTTCTTGACGAAGGGTAGTAATGCTGCCTTTGGCGCGAATATTTTGTGTCCAAGGCAATAACATGATAACTAAAAGCACGCCAATAATACCATAAAGCCATTTTTTTGCATGATTTTTATTCGCCAAGCGATATATTTTACTATATGCCTTTAATTGTGCGTTGGGATATTTTTTGTCTATTTCGAATGTATTAAACGATTCCATATAGTGAGTAGGTGCTAGTGATGAAAAAATTATTGAGGATTGTTTTTAATATACAAAACATTATCGCAGTAGCCGGAAATGCTACTGTCTGTTGAGGTGATGATAACAGTAGCTGTTTTTTCTTTTTTGATATACAGCATTACTTTGTTCCGCTCATCTTCGCTTAAATGATTAAAGGGCTCTTCTAGTAGTAACAAGCGATATTTACCTAACAAAGCACGTATTAGTAAAATGTTTTGTACCACCTTTTGTGGCAATCTTTTACCCTGTGGGTCTAAAACCACATCAAAACCCATCGAATTGCTTTGTATATAGTGTTGTAAGCCAATGATTTGACCCAATTCCATTACTTGTTCTACCGTAATAGATTGATTGCCCATGGTAATATTTTCCCACAATGTGCCATGAAATATATCTTGTTGGCTCAATAAAATACCCGTTTGTGAGCGAATGCTACCAATTGAATAATTGCCTATAGGTACATTATCAATCATAATATTGCCGCTAAAATTTTGATAAGCACCCGTAAGCAACCGCAGTAGGGTAGATTTTCCGGCGCCACTACTGCCGGCTACATGTACCACTTGCCCGGCAGGGATTTGACAACTAAAATTGTTGAGTACTTTTGCACCCGCGGGGTAACTAAATTGTACATTTTGAAATTCTATATTTACTCCTGTGTTTGCTACAGCCAGTGCCAAATGACCACTTTGTTCTTGTTCGGCATCAATAATCTTGCTCAATTTTTCAACTGAAGTAAGTGAATCATAAATTTTGTCGAGGTTGCTAATCAACTTTTCTACCGAAGCCATGATAGAAATAATTACAATGTCGGCAGCTATGAATTGGCCAATATTGATTTGCTGATTTACCAACAAAATGGCTCCAACAATCAACATGGCAGCTGTTATCAAAATTTTAAATGTAATAAGGCTCCAATATTGAGTAAGTAAAATTTTAAAATGGTTGGTACGCGCATCCACATAGCCACCTACAAGTTTGTCGGTTTTGTGCATGTGCAAGGTGGTGCCTTTGTAATATTTGAACGATTTTACCACTCGTGCCATTTCTTGCAACCAAGCTGCAATAGCATACTTGTAATCGCTTGCTTGCATAGCTGTTGACAAACCTTGAAAGGAGGTAAAACGAATAATCAGTATAATAATCAACAATAAAACAGCGCCAAAACCAATAAATATGGGATGGTAGAAGGATAGTAAAATGAGGCCTAAAAAAATTTGTATTAGCGATGCGGGAATATCCAACAATATTTTATCCAAACCTTTTTGCAGAGAGGTGGTATCGAAAAAGCGGTTGACCAATTCCGGCAAATAATAGTTGTCTAGTTTTTCTATATTCAAATTAGGCAATTGATCGCTGAAAGCCAATGAATAACGGACAAATATTTTTTGTTCCACTTTTTCAATTATTTGCATTTGCCTTATTTGGAGCAACCCGCTAAAAAAAGTACCAATCACTACCATAAAAATGAGCACTACTATAGAAGTAGATATGGAGCCCGCCATTACAAAGCTGATAATGGTTTGGATACCGAGTGGTAAAGACAATTGTACCAAACCGGCCAAAATTGCATATATATAAATGGAAACAATGTCTTTTTTATCTAATTTAAGTATGTTGAAAAATTTGCGAAACGATTTCGCAAATGATACACTACCAGCTGATGCCATAATATGTGATGTTTTGGATGATGATGAATGATAGTTACAATTTTGTGGTTGTTTTGTTAAACAAATTGTAACTAAAAAGAGATAATTAAGATTTTATTGACATTTAAATGTGTTGATACCTATTTGTTTTGCAATTGCATACTTTACCATGTTCATAGAAAGCTTTAAAATAGGCTGTTACAAATCGTCAAATTCGTACAACGCATCTATATGGCTACCCGCAGGCATTTCAAAAATAGGTTTTACCAATCCGTCCGATAAACTATATACCCAACCATGTAAATGTGGTGCATTGTGCTGCTTCCATGCTTTTTGAATAATGGATGTTTTGGCCAAATTGGTTACTTGTTCTTGTACATTTAGCTCGGTGAGTTTGTTGAGTTTGTCCGCTTCGGTAGCTAATCCATCAATTTCATCTCGGTGATATCGGTACACATCTTTAATGTTGCGCAACCATTTATTAATGATTCCAAGATTGTGGTTAGTCATTGCTGCTTTTACGCCTCCACAACCATAATGACCACATACAATGATGTGTTTTACTTGTAATACCTCTACTGCATATTGCAATACACTTAGCAAATTCAGGTCGGTATGTACTACCATATTGGCTACATTACGGTGTACAAATATTTCGCCGGGTTGTGTACCGGTAATTTCGTTGGCAGGTACTCGACTATCGCTACAGCCAATCCACAAAAACTCCGGATGTTGTATGTTTTCGAGCCTTTTAAAATAAAAGGGATCGGCCAATACTTTGCTTTCGGCCCATGCTTTATTTTCTACTATGAGTTGTTGATAGCCATTCATATACAAACGTTGGTTGATATTTAGAACAAAATACCATGCATTCTAAACAGTTGGCATGGCCAAAAAAGCAATAAAATATTACTTAGGTTAATAGCCTAGAAAAAAGCGATAGTGAGCCGAGTTATACACTCCTACACTCCGGACAACTGTTTAGGCCATATTGGGCGGTGGAACATGTATTTCAACCGAGGGAGATGCCACCAAACTACTGCTTGCAGTACCGTATGTGTGTGTGTTCAGCAACAACGCTTGAATAGCTATTTCCGTGGAGCCGGAAACGATGAATTCGCTGATGCCAATTGGTAGCTTTTCGGCTTTAGAGGTGGTTTCGTCATCCTCATCTTCGTCTACATCAAATAAAAGTGTGGTATCTATTACAGTGGAAGCGGACACAAATTGGTGCAATGCCTGCTGTATCGGAGCCAATCCGATAAGCAAAACAAACAACAAAAGAAAAGTGTACCAGTTTTTTTTCATGCTGCAATAAGCAATTAGTTAGCACGTAATTGGGGTGGCAAACATACAATGTTGGCTGTATATTTACGATAGTAGTTCACCAGAAATATCGTTTTACACAAACAAAAAGAGCATTTCTGATAGAGAAATGCTCTTTTTTAACATTTTATACATCAAAATTAAATATTCAATCCGCCACAAGCACTGATTACTTGACCGGTAATGTAGGTACTTAAATCGCTTGCCAAAAACAAAGTAGTGTCTGCAATTTCTTCGGCACGGCCAAAACGACCTAATGGAATTTTTTTCAAAAAATCATCTGCACCGGCACCTTCTTTCAAGTAATGGGTCATATCGGTTTCTATAAAGCCCGGAGCAATAGCATTGCAACGGATGTTGCGGCTACCTAATTCCAAAGCAATTGATTTGGTAAACCCAATAATTCCCGCTTTACTAGCAGCATAACTGCTCTGACCGGCATTGCCACGTACGCCAATAATGCTACTCATATTAATAATACTACCACCTTTGGCTTTCATCATTGGGCGAATTACTTGCTTGGTCATGTTGAAAATACTTTTCAAATTAATGTCCATCACTTCATCCCACTGCTGTTCGGTCATCCGCAGCAATAAATTGTCTTTACTTATTCCGGCATTGTTCACACAAATATCAATAGCGCCAAAAGTTTTGAGTACGTCATTTACAAATGTTTCGCACTGTGCAAAATCGCCTGCATTGCTTTGATATGCTTTGGCCTGTACGCCTAACTCTGTTAATTTAGTTTGCAAAGCCGCTGCTTTTTCGGCACTGCTATCGCTTACAAAAGTGAAAGCAATATTGGCTCCTTGTTGCGCTAATTTCAAAGCAATTGCTTCGCCTATGCCACGAGCAGCACCGGTAACTATCGCTGTTTTATTGGCTAATAATTTCATTTTTGGTTGTTTAGAAATTGAAATTTGATAAAAAGTAGTGGGGCAAAAGTAAAATAATTCAATTAAGCACTGTTTAAATTTATTGTTGGAATGTTAGATACCTAGTTCTTTGCGCTGCAAAAGGTAAAATTTTAGCCTTACTGCTTTGTTTAATGGTGAAAAAATCAAACTCTTTTGCTGCTCAAATAAACGCCTGTTATTCCAACAAACGAATATTGCTACCAACAAAAAAATAGGGCTATTTACTTATACAATGCTGGTTTACAATTACTCTATAAACGCTAGAGATTGATTTGTCCATGCCAACTTTGTTGAATGTTTACCATGTTCCTGTAATACTACGCAACCTATGGTGATGAAAGTGCGTCTATACAAAAAATAAAAAGATAAAATATGTTAATAATGTGCATATTCTAACTTGCTATTTGTTAAAAAATTCAGGTTCTTTGCAACCGAACTAAAACACAGCTATAATATGTTACCCAAGTACAAACGCATTTTATTGAAATTATCTGGCGAAGCTTTATTAGGCAACCAGCGCAATGGTGATCCGTTTAACCCAAAAATTATTGAGCAATACGCGCACGACATTAAAAGTGTTACCGATTTGGGTGTACAAGTAGCTATTGTAATTGGCGGAGGTAACATTTATAGGGGGATGAATGAAGCAGAAAGCGGTATAGAAAGAGCACATGGCGATTATATGGGTATGTTAGCAACCGTTATTAATGCCATGGCTATGCAGGCTATGCTGGAAAGAATTGGGGTATATACCCGTTTACAAAGTGCCATTAATATGGAACAAGTGGCTGAACCCTATATTCGCAGAAAAGCTTTGCGCCACCTAGAAAAAGGACGTGTGGTTATTTTTGGTGCAGGTACCGGTAATCCTTACTTCACTACAGATACCGCCGGTAGCTTGCGCGCTATTGAAATGAAAGCCGATGTAATTTTGAAAGGTACACGTGTAGATGGCGTTTACAGTGCCGATCCTGAAAAAGACCCTACTGCAACTCGCTACGAAAAAATATCGTACCAAGAATGTATTAGCAAAAACCTAAAAGTAATGGATATGACTGCTTTTACGTTGTGTATGGAAAACAAACTACCCATCATTATTTTCGATATGAACCGTCCGGGCAATTTACTACAAGTGGTAGAAGGCATGAACGTAGGCACGTTAGTTACGCAACAGTAATATAGCCGTTGATGTAATATTTCTTCCGGTCTCACACCGGCCAAACTAACTTCACCAAATGAAGTACTTCCTTATAAGCATCGTGGGTTTGCTGACAGTTGCTACCGGCATCTGTCAGCAACGCCTATTGCTGCAAGATGCTATTGCAAAGGCATTGAAAAACAGTTTAGACATTCAATTGGCCAACAACAATTGGCAAATTGCACAAATCAATAACCATCCCGGCTTTGCAGGGGCACTACCTACCGTTACAGCAGGCATTACCGATAATGAACAACTGTCGTCCACTAGCCAAAAGTTTGCCAATCCCAACAACAATATCGATCGTAGCAATGTAGCCGTTAACAACCTTTCGGCCAATGTTACAGGCAGTATTGTTTTGTTCAATGGCAAACGGATTGTGGCCACACAACAACGCCTTGCTGCTTTACAACAACTCAACAAATGGCAATTGAATGCACAAGTGCAAAACTGTATTGCCAATGTTAGTGTACGCTACTACGACGTAGCCCGCCAACAATGGTATGCCAACACGCTAGTACAATCAATTGCCGTTGCAGAACAAAAATTAGCGCTGCTTACCGAACGAAAAGCTATTGGCACAGCCAATAATGCCGATATTTTTCAAGCACAGTTAGATGTCAACGCACTACAACAGCAACTGCAAAACCAAGAATTAATTATTGAACAAGCTAAAATAGAATTACAATCTGCTATGTACGAAACGGCAAACACAACCAACTTTCGTGTTGCCGACAGTATTTTGGTGAATACACAACTGCACCGAGATAGTTTGCTCAATACCTTGCTACAAAATCCGCAAATTGCCGCTGCTACAGAACAAATCAATGTGCTAGGCTTTATTGAAAAAGAAACCGCAGCACTCCGCTATCCGACCATTCGTGCCACTACAGGTTATAGTTTTAGCAACAACAAAGCCGCAGCCGGATTTAATTTACTTACACAAAGTTATGGCCCCTTTATTGGCATCAATGTATCGGTACCTATTTATGCCGGTAACAACGCTAAAAAACAACTGCACATTGCCGAACTAAACACCCAAAACGCACGTTTACAAAAAGAAAACCTGTTGCTCAATACCCACAATAGCTTTAGTCGTAATTATATAGCTTACCAAAGCCATTTGCAGCAGTTGGCTACTCAACAAAAAAATTACCAACTATCGCTGCAACTACTGCAATTGGTACAACAAAAGTTTGCCTTGCAACAAGCAACTATTATAGATGTTAAGCAAGCACAGCAGAGCTTTGAAAACGAAAGTTATCGGTTGGTCAATTTGCGTTTTGCTGCAAAAACAGCCGAAATAACCCTGCTACAACTTAGTAGTAAACTAGGCAATTAACTTTTTTGATATGTTGCAATTGGCATCCAAACTACCAGGCGTAGGTACCACCATTTTTACTACCATGAGCCAATTGGCTCATCAATACCAAGCCATCAATCTTGGCCAAGGTTTTCCCGATTTTGCCATGCATCCCCAACTTATTGCCTTGTGCAATAAGGCCATGCAGGAAGGACACAACCAATATGCACACATGTATGGTATAATGGCTTTGAGAGAACAAATAGCTCAAAAAGTGCACCAATTGTACCATGCAGCTATTCATCCCGAAACACAAATTACCATCACTCCGGGAGGTACGTACGCCCTATATACTGCTTGTACCACTCTTTTGCAACCGGGCGATGAAGTAATTGTTTTTGAGCCGGCATACGATAGCTACCTACCCAATATTTTGGTAAACGGTGCCAAACCCATACGTATCCCACTTCAATACCCACATTACCAAATACCTTGGTTGCAAGTGGCGGCAGCTATTACGAGCAAAACCAAATTAATCATTCTCAATTCGCCCCATAACCCAACGGGTAGCGTGCTGAGCAGTGCCGATATTGAAGCCTTACGGCAAATAGTAGCCAATACCAATATTTTTATTTTGAGCGATGAAGTGTATGAACACCTTATTTACGATGAGTTACAGCACCATAGCCTTTTGCGCTACCCTGATTTGCTGGAACGAAGTTTTGTTTGCTTTTCGTTTGGAAAAACGTACCACTGCACCGGATGGAAACTTGGCTATTGTATTAGTAGTCCGCAATTGATGCAGGCATTTAGAAGCATTCATCAATTCAATGCCTTTAGCTGCGACACACCCAAGCAAGTAGCACTTGCCCAATATATGCAAGCATCTACAGATTATTTGGAGCTAGCCCCCTTTTTTGAAAGAAAACGCAACCTACTACGGAAATTAATGACCAACACACCGTTTGTACCTTTGCCCTCGAGCGGTAGCTACTTTGAATGCTACAGTTATGCCCATTTTTCCAACGAAAACGATGTTGCTTTTGCCACCCGACTGACCAAAGAATATGGTGTAACCGCTATTCCGGTGTCTGCTTTTTACCACAACGCTACCGACCACAAAGTATTGCGCTTTTGTTTTGCTAAGCAAGATACCACGCTGATACAAGCGGTAGAAAGATTAACAGCGCTGAAATAGCAGGTAGTTAAAACAAGTTTTTTTGTTTGGAAGGCAATATTTGATAGCTCATTCGGTGGTAGCTGCAAAGCCCAAATTGTTCAATAGCTTGGCGATGCACAGCAGTACCATACCCTTTGTTTTGTTGCCATTGGTATTGAGGAAATGTAGCATGTAATTGTTCCATATAAGCATCCCGATACGTTTTTGCCAAAATACTTGCCGCAGCAATAGAAGCATATTTACTGTCGCCCTTTACAATGCATTGATGTGGAATAGTGGCATAAGGTGCAAATCGGTTGCCATCAATCAGCAGTAATTGTGGCTTAACGGTAAGTTGGTCAATAGCCAAATGCATGGCTTTGAACGATGCCTTTAAAATATTGATGGTATCAATTTCGTGGTTATCTACCATGGCTACTGCGTACGAAATGGCTTCTTGCTCAATAATGGTTCGTAACTGATTGCGCACACTTTCTTTTACTTGCTTGCTATCATTGAGTAAAGGATGATAAAAATTTGGTGGCAATATAACTGCTGCCGCCACTACCGGACCGGCATAGGCACCTCTTCCGGCTTCATCGCAGCCGGCTTCGGTAAGGATTGTTTGATAATGAGGCGCTAACACGTGTGTAAAAATGCAAGAAGTTTTTTAAAATACCATTATCAAAACAAAAGAATGTTTGTTATAGAAATACCTTTGATTTTTTTCAAACCAGTTTTTTGTGCTTATGAATACTGCAACCACCAATCGTTCGTCAAAAGCTGTAGCTACTTGGCTTTTAGTAGGAGTAGTTATGACGGTGATACAAATTGCTTTGGGCGGCATTACAAGGCTTACAGGTAGCGGCCTATCTATTACCCAATGGGATGTTATTACCGGCACTTTGCCACCACTTACAGAACAACAGTGGTTGGTTGAGTTTGGCAAGTACCAACATACCCCGCAATATCAGTTGCTCAATTTTCATTTTACCGTTGCCGATTTTAAGTTTATTTTCTTCTGGGAATGGTTTCATCGTTTGTGGGCACGTACCATAGGACTGGTATTTGCCTTTGGCTTTATTTGGTTTTTGGTAAAAAAACAGTTTAGCAAACAAATGATTTTCCCTTTGGTGGTACTGTTTTTTTTAGGTGCCTTACAAGGGGCTATTGGTTGGATTATGGTGGCAAGTGGACTTGTAGGCGATGCCGTTTATGTAAAACCTACACGCCTTGCCCTGCATTTTATTTTTGCCTTGGGCCTACTTTGCTATACTTTTTGGTTTGCGCTCAAAATTTTAATCAAAAAACAACAAATCACCTATTTCCCTACTTTACAAAAGTGGAATATAGCATTGCTGCTATTGGTTACCCTACAGCTATTGTTTGGGGCATTAATGGCCGGACACAAAGCAGCAACTGCGGCGGCTACTTGGCCCACTATCAATGGTCAGTGGATTCCTACGGGCATGTTTACCTACAAACAATGGCTAATCAATTTTATCGAAAACAAAATTTTGATTCATTTTGTACATCGTGGAATTGCCTATTTGTTGCTCATACTCATAGTTGTTTGGAGTATTCGGTTATTCAAAGTGCAAGGCACCTATTTGTTTGAACGCACCAAATGGCTACCATTGGCTTTGGTAATGGCACAGATAGCACTAGGTATAGCCACGCTAATTACGAGTACAAGCATTGTGCCGGGGCAATGGAACCAATTTGAATGGATGGCACAAATTCACCAATTGGTAGGTATGCTACTATTGTTGTCGTTGGTGTGGATGCTGTTCATTGTTCGGGGCGAAAAACAATAATTCCCATTAGCACTTTTTTACAATGCTCGTTTTGACTGCTACTACGGTGCGTTTGGTGTAAACAATGCACTTATTATACACCAAACATTGCATGTACATTCGGTCAACAACAGCGAATATAATCTTTATGCCAAGTATGTTTGGGCTTATAAGCAAAACAACTTGTTCCTGCAACATCGTTATTACATACTAGCGTAAACAACTATTTTTGGCGCTTCAAAACTGTATTTATGGAGGCTTCTACTACCACATTATGTTTCGATTTTGGCAATACGCGGCTCAAATGTGCCGTTTTTAGCCAACACCATCTACAGCAGGTAGTCGTATTGCCTACAGATGCAACCAATACAATAGCCGAATTATTGCAACAATACCAGCCCTCGTACAGCATTGTATCATCCGTTGTTCATCACCAACCAGAAATTAATGACTTATTAGCAGCCCACACGCAACTGCACCAACTAAGTTACCAAAGTTTGTTACCCTTTACCACACCGGTTACCAAGCCGCAAACCATTGGTGCCGATCGTTTAGCACTTTGTGCTGCCGCAGTTCATTTGTACCCCAAACAGCATTGTTTAATTATTGGCTTGGGTAGCTGCATTACCTACAACTTTGTAAACAATCAGCGGCAGTTTTTAGGGGGCAGTATTTCTCCGGGCATGCACATGCGTTTCAAAGCCATGCACCAACAAACGGCATTGCTACCCATGGTAGAAGCCCAACACGATTTTCCATTGATTGGCTACGATACCAAAACCAACCTTCAAAGTGGCGTATTGCTAGGTATGGCAAAGGAAATTGACGGCATTATTGATGCTTATCACCAAAAATACCATCGCTTACAAGTATTAATGACCGGTGGCGATATGGCTTTTTTTCAACACCATTTATCAAACGGCATCCAAACCGATAACAATTTATTGTTCACCGGATTATATGCCATTAGCTTAGCCAACCGATAATTTTTGTTCATTTGGGCGTGCCCCTTCGGGTCGGGCTTTACGCTTTTACTCCTCGCCGCCACCTTTCAGGATGTCGGCTGTGGGGTAACCGCTTCAATCCCTCACGCTGCGAATACTGTTGCATTTTAGGGGCATTGTTTTATTTAAACTAGAAAAAACCAATCCTTTGTTTATTTTCGGGCTGCAATTCTATTGCTGATTTGTTTCACCATACAAACATTTATATATACACGCATGCTTATTGTAATACAATGTATTGACAAAGTGGGTTTGGTAGCCGCTATTTCGGGATTGATGGAAAAGGAAAAAATCAACATCATTTCCATGCGCGAGCATGTGGATACTACTGAAAACTTATTTTTTGCCCGGCTAGAGTTGTTGCCTGCTCCCAAAACCGATCCTCAAATGTTGTATTTGGCTTTGCAGCAAATTTTACCGGTTGATGCTTTGATAAAAATTAACCCCAATCCACAAAAAAAAATAGTGGTTTTGGTTACCAAAGAATACCATTGTTTGGGCGATATTTTACTCCGTCATCAATTCAAAACCCTTGGTGCTACTGTGCAAGCAGTAGTGGGCAATCACTTGGTGCTGCACGATATTTGCAGTAAATTCAATGTGCCTTTTCACTACGTAAGTCACGAAAACAAAACAAAAGAAGATTTTGAGGCAGAGTTGCTGCAAACCATACACCAATATCCGCTAGACTACTTAGTGTTGGCCAAATTTATGCGCATATTGTCGCCCTCATTTGTGGCTCAATTTACCCACAACATCATCAATATTCACCACTCCTTTTTGCCTGCATTTATTGGAGCCAATCCGTACAAACAAGCTTATGAAAGGGGTGTGAAAATTATTGGTGCTACCGCACATTTTGTTACCAATGCCTTAGACGAAGGACCCATTATTGTGCAACAAGTTGCCCCAATTAACCACTCTTATTCTGTAACCGATATGGTACGTACAGGTAAAGAAATTGAAAAAAACACATTGGCAAAGGCGTTGCAAATGGTTTTGGAAGATCGGGTATTTGTTTACAATAACAAAACAGTTGTTTTTGAATAAAGTAGCTTACTGACCGATAGGCTTGCGTTAGGGATAGAAGCGGATACCCCACAGCCAACATCCCGCAGGGTGATTGGCGAGGAGTAGCAGCGAAAAGCCCGACCCGAAGGGAAACGCCCCATCATAAAAAGTAGCCTATATTAAAAAAGAATACTTACCATGCAATGGATTGTACAAAGTTTTATACAAGGAATGTTGCAAACCGGTTGGATGGAGTTGGTGGCCGTGTTGGCAGGTATTGCTAGCGTTTGGTTTAGCAAAAAAGAACACATACTTGTGTACCCCGTTGGGCTTGTAAATACGCTGTTTTTTGTATATATAAGCATAAAAGGTCACTTGTATGGCGAGGCGAGCGTAAATGTGTATTACACCATTATGAGTATTTATGGATGGTGGCTATGGATTAAAAAAGATGCACAACAGCAGCCAACGTTACAAATTGCCTATTTAAAAGGGAATGCACAATGGCAACCATTTGTATTTTTTGGTTTTTTTTATGTAATACTATTGCTATTGCTTACTTGGGCAAAGCAGGCATTTGCTCCCGAAGCTATTCCTTGGGCCGATGCTTTTGCGAGTGCTACTGCATATACCGGAATGTGGCTGATGGCTAAAAAGAAGGTAGAAAGTTGGTGGTGGTGGATGGCTACCAATGTTGCATCTATTCCACTGTATTTTGTGAAAGGATATGTGTTTACGAGTGTACAGTTTGTGGTATTATTGGTTTTGGCAATAGCCGGATGCAAAAGTTGGCACGAAAAAGCCCGTTCTACTAGCCCAAAAGCCGAATAAAGCATGGTAAAAAAAATAGTAATTATTGGACCCGAAAGCACGGGAAAAAGCACGCTTTGCGCACAATTAGCTGCACACTTTACTACGTTGTGGTGTCCGGAATATGCGCGCACTTATTTAGAAACGCATGGCAACCATTATAACTACGATCAATTATTAGACATTGCCAAAGGTCAATTGGCATTAGAAGCTACCTATACCCAACAACTAACCCAACCCTTATTGTTTGTAGATACGGATATGTATGTTATGAAAGTTTGGTGCGAGTATGTATTTGGAAAATGCCATCACTTTATATTGGAGCAAATAGTGCAACAGCAGTACGATTTGTATTTGCTATGCAATGTTGATTTGCCTTGGACAAAGGACAACTTACGTGAATATCCGGACGAACAACCTCGCAAAGAACTGTACCAATTGTATAAAGATTTGTTGATTAACCAAACCGTACCTTGGGTAGAAATAAGCGGCCTTAACAAGGCGCGATTACAAGTAGCAATTGAAGCTGTTGAAACATTTGTATTACAACAATAATGCATCAATTTGCTCTGCTAACAATGTATCTTTTGCAGTGATGGTATTATTGGCATCGTGCGTGCACAAATAAATATTTACCACGTTGTAGCTATTATTCCACGTAGGATGGTGATTTAGTTTTTCTGCTAGGAATGCAACCTGCACCATGAACGCAAATGCCTCAGAAAAGTGGGCAAATTGAAATTGTTTGTACAATTGGTTATTAATAGTTTGCCACATAAAAGTTGGTTGATAGATTAAAATATCATATTGCTTTTGTTCTTTATTTGCTCATTGGTGAGCTCCACTACCAACTGTACCCCGTTAATTTTTTTTACGGCTTGTAATAGCCATGCACATTGGTCGTTGGTAATGTTGTTGCCTTTTAATAGCCATAAAAAATCAATGTGCTTTAATTCGGGCAATAAATACTCGCCTTGAAAGTGGTTGTGG
Organism: Chitinophagaceae bacterium; assembly: GCA_027486695.1. Taxonomy (GTDB): domain Bacteria; phylum Bacteroidota; class Bacteroidia; order Chitinophagales; family Chitinophagaceae; genus Parasediminibacterium. Next base: position 41,557 of record JAIXOS010000343.1, read on the forward strand.
TATAAATAATGAATAACGGCATCGTTGGTTTCGCGGCCTTCGTAAATGGAAAAAAAATAATTTCTATCTTTTTTGCGTAATTGTATTTCGAGATCAGGATTGAGGCGAAATTGAAAGAAAAATGCTTTGTTGAGAAGCCAACAAAATTGAAAATTTTTGATTGGAGCAATAATACCCAAAAGTCGGGTATTGTGAAAAAAATCGTCGTTTAAATCGTCTGTATTCAACCTGTATTTCATGGCAGTTCAATTTGTGGGCGCACCTTGGTAGGCGCGTGGCTGTATCATGGCTTTTTTGCAAGTTTGTGGCTTGTTTAAAAGCCAATGCAGTACAAAATACCATCACCTTGCAAGCAATGTTACGGATATAGACGGAACCAACAAACTTGTAAGTAAATTATCTATTGATGACATATTTGCTAAATCTGTACGTTGCAATTAATAGGCTATCGCCATTTACCAAAGTTAAAATTAAGGCAAAGCAACTATTTACTCACTTCAGCAGTTTGGGCGTAGGGCAGTTTGCCTTTTGTATTGTTATTGAGCACCAATTGATATAGGTATTGTACCAGGGCTCTTTGGGGTTCTATATTCAAATGGTTGGTGGTATTCACAGCAGTTTGCATTGTGGAAGTAGGTTTTGTTGCACCAAAAGACAACACCGGAATGCCGGCACGGTAAAAGCAGGTATGTTCGTCGGTTGTTACCACGCCACTATCTAATTGCAGCGGTAATGCAGCGGGTGCTGCCTGCAAGCTAGCTGTCCATATGGGCGAAGTACCTACGCCTCCAATAGTTAGTTTTGGTAAAGTATCGTATTGGTCTAGCATGTTGATATTGAACATGTAGTTAATGTTTGATGGGTTGATTGCAGGTTTTTGTAACCAATGTTTACTGCCTAATGCAGTAGAAGCATTGCCGCTAAAGTGTATTAAAATATAATTGTTGTTTTTGGCAGTAGCCGTATTGAGTAAGCGAGCCAATTCGAGCAAGACGGCAGTACCACCAATATTGTTATTGGCTTGGTAACCGGAAACTACTTTTAGCGAATCAGTAAGCGGATTGGATAAATAATGATAATAAGCACCTAAAACAACCGTGTTATTTGTATGATTGTTGATATATGCCACCACGTTTTTAGCGGTTGAGTATTGCCTGCCAATTGCCACTCCCAAGTGCAATTGTTGAAAGGCAGCATAATCTTTAAAAAAACGGCTGATGCCTTGTTTGGTGATATAAATGACGGGTATAGCTGCTACATAGGAAGTGTCGTATTGCAGAAATTGAATATTATCGGGTTGCTTACTTGTATTGTATAAACAAAGCGCCAATGCCCCTTTTTTCGCGGCTTTTTCTGCTTCGGTTTGGATACTTTGCGCAAGATTGAAATGGAGGTTTTGGTTATTGTCTTCCACAAGGTCTTTGAGGTCTTTGAACCAAGGTTGTTTTCTTTCGTTCATGGCTAATGCAGCGGCACCTTTTATAACACTACTACGACTAGTTGCAAGGGGAAAAAAATCGGTTCTTAATTGCAGGGGCTTTTCATTAACCGTAAAAAATGTGGCCGAGTCAATGATGTATTTTCCGTCATCAATAACAAAGGGTTGTACATAACTGCCACTATCGCTGCCTAGTGGTGGTATGCCCATTTTTTGGTATTGCTGAATTAAATAACCGATGGTTTTGGGTTCGTTGGTATTACCGATGTTAGTAGGGTAAGATGGTGTATAGCCGGCTAAGGTTTGTAGGTGTGTTGTTAAATTACTAGCCAATAAGGCTGCTGCTTGTAGCTGTTGCTGCAATGCGAGGCGTTGTTTTTTCTTTTTGCTTTGCGCTTGGCATTGCACCGATATGGCTATTAAAAGCAATAGTAGAATACGCATCATACCAAGATGATTTGTTTTGTTACAAAAGTACCGCATGTGGAAGATAGTAAATGTAGCAATTAGTTGCTAAAAAAACTCGCAGATGCTAAAGGGTAGTATGCAACAGTGGTTTGTTGGTAATGGAATATTGGAAAAAGTAAGTCCGACATTGCAACTTACAAATAAATATTGCGTTTTTTGTTTTGTGCGTGAGGGATAGCAGCGATTACCCCACAGCCAAGCATCCCGCAAGGGTGCTTGGCGAGGAGTAAAAGCGAATAGCCCGACCCGAAGGGGCACGCCCTCATAAAAAAAATCAGGCAAAACGATACCGTTTGGGCAACAGCCACAATACTAAAAAGCCTGCCCACATATAATGCGAACAGGCTTTTGAAGTGTTGAAAAAGAATATATACTACCACCAACTACCAATAAACAACTCATTGGCATTGGGGTTGTTTTGTAGTTTTCGGGCGCGTGCTTTGCGTTTGAAAAAGTGCAAAACTGCCGTTACAATCATCAACGGAATAAATAAGAAAA
>JAIXOS010000042.1 GCA_027486695.1 Chitinophagaceae bacterium
CCGATGCACGCTGTATGGCAATGGGCGATGCAATATTGCGCGCCAACAATACCAAAGTGTCTGCGGCTAGTTTTGCAGCCTCCGCTGTAAATGCAGAGTCAAGGTCGGTTTTGATACGATCTCTTGCTACCAACAAAGCCACTTGTTTCAAAGCAGCAATAGCACCAGTATCTATACCAATGGTGGTAAATGAGTCTAGCGCCGAAGTAGCACTAAGTGCATTGGCATTGCGTACTAAAGCCCGAACATAATATTTGTTTGCGGGAAGCAAACCGCTGAAAGTGTACGATGTTGTGGTACTTGCCAAGCTATCGGCGGCTAGTACGGTTCCTGAAAAGTTGCTGTTTAAGGAGCACTCCACCTTGTATAAGTAAGGTTCGGTACCGCTGTTACCAACGGGTTGCGACCAATTGGCTGTTGCCACATTACCGCCTATTTTAGTAGCTTTTTTAATTATTGGCGGCATTGAAGCTGATACAAATTCAGCTTCTGTGGAATACACCAATCCGGAGTCGGCTGGTACTGCATTGCTAGCAAATCCCTTTACGTAGTATTTTTTGTTGGGCAATAAGCCACTGATGTTTAAACTGTAAATGCTATCCAAACCCGTTATACCAACACTCGTTTTATTAGCATAGGTATTGATCAGTGCATCGAAAACAAAACCACGATCAGAAACATTGGCCAAAGTTGGGTAATCACTCACCGCTTTACCCAATAAGGTGGCCGTAGTAGTAGTTACGTTTGCCACACCCGTTACATTTACAGTTGGGGCTACCGGATAACCGATAAACTGAACATCGTCTATTCCCAATTGCGAACTGCTACTTCCCTCCCACCGGAACACGATGAATTGGTCGGGCTCAACCGATATGTTTTCCACCAATGCACTCATGGTACGACTATTTCGTGCCGAATCGCCATTGACTACGGTATTGGTGGTATTGGGAGCGGTAAACGTGCATGCCGAGAGCGTTACAAAACTGGCTCCGGGAGCGGTAATTAAGGGTGCGGTAGGATTGAGTGCGTATTTGAGCGTTAGTGTTTGCGCACTAGCTGTGGTTCGCCATTGTTCGCCTTTATAAGTAATTCGAAACGATTTAAGTCGATGACCGGTTTTATTCTGTATAACTACGCCTACTGCCCCCATCAATTGAGAGTTGTACAACGCTCCAATCGATTTATCGGCGGCACTTGCGGTGGTAGACAAATTAAGGAAGTTGGGCGTAGAAATGTTTGCCGGCTTATTTACAAAGCCCAAATTGGTGGCCGAACCGCTGATTTTCAATAACTGCCAGCCTTTGAGGGCTGTTCCATAAGTGTTAAATGGTGCTACCGAAAAGGTGTCGAGCAACCACGGCCCCGAAGCACCGGTGGTGGTGAGTACGGGCGTTGTACCACTAATGGCGGTACTTAAACAATTAAAATCTTGAAGATAAGCAGTGCCGGGAGTAGCATACTGCACTTGCGCATGGCTGTTTGAAGCAGTTAAAAAGCTGCCGACACTGAGGCACAGAAGCTTTAACAGCCGCGAGGGTTTGTTGATTTTCATGATGGCATTTTGGGTAATGAATAAGCAAATCGTTGATAATGAGCTATTACTAGCCTTTATCTTTTCCAAGCTCAAACATGCCCATTTTGCTAAAAAAATGTTAAACCCAGTGGCTCAAAAATTGGTTTTATTGTGCCTAAATCGGCAAAAAGAGTTACTAAATCGTTGAAAATTGCGTTAGGGATGGCAGCGGTTACCCCACAGACAGCCATCCCAACGGGTGGATGGCGAGGAGTAAAAGCGTACAGCCCGACCCGAAGGGGAACGCCCAAAATAACATTGGTGCGCATCTTTTGTGGGTAATGAATGGGAGAAATGCTCCCAATTGAGGTACTAGCTTGTTACCATATTTTTTGGATAAACCATCTTCATTGCTGCTAATACCACTGAATGACCATATAATAAAGCGGCATACCTATGGTGATGTTAAAGGGAAAAGTTACCGCTAAGGCCATAGGCAAATAAATACCGGGATTGGCATTGGGCGCGGCTATTTTCATGGCTGCGGGTACGGCGATATACGACGCACTTGCCGCAAGAATGGCAAATACAAATCGATTACCAATACTATCTGTCACCATTTTACTGCAGAGTGCCACAAGGCAACCATTGATTAGGGGAAACAAAATGGCAAAAAAGGTGGCGGTAAATCCTGTTTTGAAAAAATCGGCCAATTTACGTCCGCTAACAATGCCCATATCCAACAAAAAAATGGCCAAAAACCCTTTGAAAATGTCGGTTGTAAAGGGCTTAATACCCATAGCCTGTTTTTCACTTGCCAATAAACCTACCACCAAGCTACCCACAATCAGCAGTACGCTGCCGTTGGTAACCGAATGGGCTATTACCTTGCGCAGTTGATTGGGTTGTGCGCCGTCGGTGGCACCAAACAGACGCATCAACAACACCCCAATGATAATGGCGGGCGCCTCCATTAGGGCCATTACCGCTACCATGTAGCCGCTGAATTGATGCCCTTGAACTTCCAAAAAAGCTACGGCGGTAACAAATGTTACGGCACTGATAGATCCGTAGGCCGCAGCTATAGCTCCTGCATTATCAATTGAAAAAAAACGCTTTAACACAAAAAAAGCATACAAGGGCACAATGGCGGCTATGCACACACCAAACACAAGTGCGCCAACAATTTCGGCAGAAAATTGACTATGCGCCAATTCTTGTCCGCCTTTGAAACCGATGGAAAACAATAGGTACAACGATATAAACTTGGAAGTGCCTGCAGGAATTTCCAAATCGCTTTTGAGCTGTACCGATAAAATGCCTAGCATAAAAAACAACAATGCCGGATTGGTTAAATTATCAACAATCAAATGTGTGTTCATATAAAAAGGATTTACGTGTTTTTTTATCGAGGGCTAGGATCTTTGCGGCTTTTGGCAGCAATGGTTCCGGCTGGTTGGGCTGTAGTCCTCGCCCAATTGCCCGTTGGTTATTGGGCTGTGGGCTACTGCCTACCATCCGGCAGCCCTTGATCTGCAGTACTACTAGCAACAAAAACCCTTGTGCCATAGTTCCTATACGATTGCAAAATTGGTCGTTGCACTGCATATATTTTTATTTATCTTTACTATACTATCCATAAGTTTTATTTATGAATTACACTTTACATCAGTTACAAATTTTTTTAACCATTACACAAACGAGCAGCATTACCAAAGCGGCTGAGATACTGCACCTTACACAACCTGCCGTTTCTATTCAACTAAAAAATTTACAAGACCAATTCGATATTCCGCTTACAGAAATCATTGGCCGTAAATTGTATGTTACCGATTTTGGCAACGAAATTGCGGCGGCGGCTCGCAATATTTTGAACGAGGCCGATGCCATCAACTACAAAACACAGGCGTATAAGGGGCAACTTACCGGCCGCTTAACTTTTTCGGTGGTTTCAACGGGCAAATACGTGATTCCTTATTTTATCAGTCCTTTTATGAAACAACATCAAGCTATTGACTTGGCTATAGATGTTACCAATAAAGCTAGCGTTATAGAAAGTTTGGAGAACAACCGGGTAGACTTTGCCCTTGTTTCGGTATTGCCCCACCAAATGCCCATTGAAAATGTGGAACTAATGCAAAACGAATTGCACCTAGTGGCTAATTTTGATACCCTTTACCAAACACAAGCCTATACGCCTCAAATATTTGAAGACCTACCGCTTATTTATCGGGAAGCAGGTTCGGGCACGCGTTATGTAATGGAAAAATTTATTGCAGAACACAAACTTCCGGTTCGTAAAAAAATGGAACTTACCTCAAACGAAGCTGTTAAACAGGCCGTTATAGCGGGTTTGGGTTGCTCTATCATGCCGCTGATTGGTATCAAAAGCGAACTGAACAACCGCGAACTGCAAATTATAAAAGTAGAGGGCTTCCCCATTTTGTCGACATGGCAATTGATTTGGCTGAAACAAAAACAATTTTCGCCTGCGGCAAAGGCTTTTTTGAGCTTCATCAAACAAGAAAAAGACAATATTATCAAAGAAAAGTTTGAGTGGACAAAACATTACAACAACGCCTAGCTTTTACAATTCGTACCAGCAAATCGTATTTTTTATTAATTTAGCCATTATGACAGTAACTATTTGTATTATAGCAGCTACTTGTGTTGTATCCTTCATGGCATTTAACAATGTTAAATTAACGGATGCCTTTATTTTTCATCCACCGGCTGTTACTTACCAAAATCAATGGTATCGCTTTTTTACTTGCGGCTTTTTGCATGCCGATTTGCCGCACCTTGCCTTCAATATGTTTTCGCTGTATATGTTTGGCGACATGGTGGAAACCGCATTTTCGGAAATTTTTGGTAGCTTAGGTTGGCTTCTCTACCTCATTTTATATGTAGCAGCTTTATTTGTATCGCTCATGCCTACTTATCAAGCCAACAAAACGAATAATTATTACAATAGTTTGGGTGCTTCCGGTGCGGTTTCGGCAATTGTATTTGCCGGCATTTTGTTTTATCCAACCGTAAAAATTGGGCTTTTCATATTGCCACCCATTATTCCGGGCTTTGTTTTTGGCCCAATTTATTTGGGTATTACCGTTTATTTATCCAAACAAGGTAATGATAACATCAACCATTCTGCCCACTTTTGGGGCGCTTTATTTGGAGTAGCTTATATCATTGTAATGTGCTATGCACTGAGCAGTTTTCAACCGGTGGCCCATTTTATTGATACCATTTTGGGCAAGTAAGTGGCGCACCCTATTGAAAAAAGAGCTATTTAACCGAGCGGGCAATCCCAATCACCAATTACGCATTGGGCAATAGTTCCAAGTACAGCATTTCGCTTGTTCCTGGTGCTATTTTTAGCCTATTATCGATGCGCATCCCCACAATCCAAACAATTTTCTTGTTGCTTTCCAAAACCCAAATATGTTCCTTTTGGCTTTTGGAAAGTTTTTGATCAATTAAAAACTTGCTGACTTTCTTCTTTTTTTCCATTCCCAAAGGGTAAAAATAATCGCCCTGTTTCCACCTGCGTAATAACAGGGGAAAACTCACTTTTTGGGCATCTAACATGGCTACAGCGGCATGGTTACTAATAGGTGGCAGGCTGTGCTGTAACAATTGAATTTGCAAAACACCTTCTTGAAAATAAATTGTTTGCTTTTCGCTCGCTGCTTCAATAACAATATTGGGCGAATCAAGCGTTTGCACGGTAGTAATGATGAGCCATTTGCGGTTTTTGATAATCCGGTGGGTGGCACTACTTGTATAACTGCCATTATGGGCAATGAGTAGTTTTTCAATTTCGGGCACTTGTGCCGCAGTAAACCCAAAGGTTTTTACAATTTCCCAAATGAGTGTATGCAGCGGCGATGCTTTTTGCAACTTTAAGATAGGAATGTGCCACTCATTACCTTTTATTTCTACTAGTTTGTTTAACTGCATTTGCACTGCTTGTTGGTACAATAAGGTTGCTTCCCGCAGTCGAGTGATATTTTGCAACACATTGTCTTCTACCGCCGGATAAACCGATGCTATTTGTGGAATGAGTTGGTTGCGAAAAAAATTGCGGGTATATTTATTACTCTCATTAGAACTATCTTCTACATATGCCAACCCGTGATAGAGTGCATATTGCAAAAGTTGCTGTTTTTTAAAGTCGAGCAGCGGTCGAATGAGGTGTTCCTGCGCTTGATAGGGTACAATTCCTTTAAGACCCTCAATGCCGGTGCCTCTAAAGAACTGCATTAGCACCGTTTCCATATTGTCGTTAGCGTGGTGTGCTGTGGCAATTAATATTTGCTTATTGGCCATAGTGGGCAAAAGCAATAATTGTTCCCGCAATTGTTGGAACCATTCATAACGAAGCAGTCGTGCGGTTTCCTGTATGGATAGTTGTTTAGCAGCAGCAATATTGGCCGTATCAAAGGTTTGCACATACAAAGGCAATGCATAGGTTTGTGCCATTTGGTTTACAAATGCGGCATCTCTGCCACTCTCCTCGCCTCGCAACTGAAAATTACAGTGGGCCATTGATATACCAAAGCCCAATTGGTGCAACCAATTGAACAATACCACACTATCTACCCCTCCGCTAACAGCTACAATGATATGGCAATTACTAAGGTGAAAATGTGGAAACTGACGCTGCCATTGCTGTTTGAATGTATTTACTATTGCTGTATGTTCCATAATAAAAATGCTGCGGCAATAAACCGCAGCAATTGGACAATCTATTTCAAGAAAATCGGTTTACTTGTTTTGCTTGGCATAGCCATCTTTCAAGGTAACGGTACGGTTAAATACCAACTTTGTTTCGGTGGTGTCTTTATCCAAACAAAAGTAGCCTTTGCGCATAAATTGATACCTTTCCGAAAGTTCGGCATTACCTAGTGCCGGTTCGGCAACTGCCGATACAATTTGTAAAGAATCGGGATTGATATGGTCTTTAAAATCGCCCCCAGCAGCATCCACATTTTCTTCTTTAAACAGCCTATCGTACAATCGTACTTCTGCCGGAATGCCATGTGCCGCACTTACCCAATGTAGGGTACCTTTTACATGTATTCCACTTGTATCGTTACCGCTTTTACTTTCGGGAATATAGGTACAATGTATTTCGGTTATTTGTCCGTTATCGTCTTTCAATACATCATTACACTTAATAATGTAGGCACTTTTGAGCCTAACCATTTGGCCGGGAGCTAAACGAAAATATTTTTTGGATGGCACTTCCATAAAATCGTCTTGCTCAATAAATATTTCTCTTGTAAACGGTATTTGACGGTGCGTAGTATTGGCATCTTCAGGATTATCCTCCGATTGTACCATTTCTACTTCTTTTTCAAAATTGGTAATGATTACTTTAATGGGATTGAACACCACCATTCTACGGAGTGCTATTTTGTTGAGGTGCTCGCGCACACAAAACTCCAACAGCGAAAAATCAATTAAATTATCGCGTTTGGCAATGCCTATTTTATCGCAAAATTCGCGAATACTGTGGGGAGTAAAGCCCCTTCGGCGCATAGCACTGATGGTGGGCATACGTGGGTCATCCCATCCTGTCACAATCTGTTCATTGACCAATTGCAGCAATTTACGTTTACTCATAACGGTATACGACATATTGAGGCGGGCAAACTCGTATTGATGTGATGGGAAAATACCTAATTGTTCAATAAACCAATCGTACACCGGCCTGTGCGAAACAAACTCGAGTGTGCAAATAGAATGGGTAATATTTTCAATACTATCGCTTTGTCCGTGTGCAAAATCGTACATAGGATAAATACACCAAGCATTACCCGTACGATGGTGATGTGCGTGTTTAATACGGTAGATAATTGGATCGCGCAGCAACATATTGGGGCTTGTCAAATCTATTTTAGCCCTCAGCACTTTACTTCCGTCGGGGTAGGCACCTGCACGCATAGCTTCAAACAAGCGTACATTTTCTTGAATTGGCCTATCTCTATAAATATTGGCAACTCCGGGTTGTGTAGGAGTACCTTTTTGGGTGGCTATTTCTTCGCTCGTACTTTCGTCAACATAGGCCAATCCCTTTTTTACCAATGCCTGTGCAAATTGGTACAACTGCTCAAAATAATCGCTTGCATACAACTCATTGGCCCACTCAAAACCAAGCCATTGCACGTCTTCTTTTATGCTATCAACATACTCGGTATCCTCGGTAGTGGGGTTGGTATCATCAAAGCGCAAATTGGTTTTGCCGCCGTATTTTTTTGCCAAACCAAAGTTTAAACAAATGCTTTTGGCGTGCCCCATGTGCAGGTAACCGTTGGGCTCGGGTGGAAAACGGGTAAGAATGCTGTTGTGTTTTCCGCTTGCTAAATCTGCTTCTACAATCTCTTCAATAAAATTTAGGCTTTTTTCTTCACTCATACGTATCGCTGATTATTTCTTTTCCTGAATTGCAAAGGTAAGCGTTGCGGCCCCATGATGAAAGGGTTTTTTAGCTAATTAAAGTCCCCTTCTACCATTAACAAATCTTAACTTTTTGATTTCTAGTAACGCACTACATTTACAATACCTTATGAAGATAATTGCTTTCTGGCTTATTTTACTACTGTTGGGCACAAAAAATATGGTTTTGGCTCAAACCTGTACTGCCCTTGGTCAAAATGCCACTACCGCTTTTCCGGTTTGTGGTGTAGATACTTTTTTTCAGCAAAGTGTAGGTATTTGTGGCAACAGAATAATGGTAACAAAAGGTTGTGGCAACGCACCTTATTCCGATAAAAATCCTTATTGGTACAAATTCACCTGTTTTCAAACAGGCACTCTCGGCTTTACCATTACTCCCTTAGACCTTTTTGAAGTTACGATTGGCAATTGTTCGATATTACCGGATTAAGCAATATTGACGCCATTTATACCAACGTCAATCTAATTGTAGCCTCTAATTGGAGTGGAGACAAAGGTATTACCGGTACTAATGCCAATAGTGCAAACCTTTTTGTGTGTGGGGGAACTGGACAACCTTTGTTTAGCGCCATGCCGATGCTACAAAAAAATCATGAATATCTGTTACTTATCAGTCATTTTGAAGATAGCCAAAGTGGTTATAAACTATCCTTTACCGGAGGTTCGGCAGTTATAACCGACCCTGCACCTCCCGCTCTCAGCACTGCTAATGCACCGTGCGATGGTAGTATTATGACAGTAAAACTGAATAAAAAGATGAAGTGTAGCAGCCTTGCCGGCAACGGAAGCGATTTTACCATCAATACCAACGCTGCGCAAATTATTGCTGCTAGGGGTGTTGGCTGCAATGGAGGCTTTGACCTAGACAGTGTAGTACTAACCCTCAACAACCCTATTCCGGCGGGTACTTATCAACTAACCATGCAAAGAAGCCCCCTTGATGGAAACACTTTGCTCGATAATTGTAGAAACGAAGTTCCAGTAGGCAATACGGTGAATGTAACCATTTATCCCCTATATCCAACACCATTAGACAGTGTGGTACCTATACAAGTTTGCAAGCCAACTTCTGCAACATTGGTTTTTCAAAAGCCGATGCAGTGCAGCAGTATTGCCGCTGACGGTAGCGACTTTGTTGTGAATGGACCAAGTACCGTTTCTGTGGCACAAGCCAAAGGAATTGGTTGTACGTACGACTCAGTTTTGGGATTATCGCTTACGAAAAACATTGAAATTGTATTTCAGTCGCCGGTTTATCAAGGCGGAACGTATTCCATTTCCTTAAAGCAAGGTACCGACAATAATACATTATTAAATAATTGTGGAGCGGCTTCGCCTATCCAAACGTTACTCCCATTGTACATTAAGCAAAGTGTTCGTCCGGAGTTTGAACATCAACAACATACAAGCTGTACACATGATTCGTTGTTTTTGAAACACGATGGCAACAGCAATACCCATTATTGGCAATGGACAATTGATTTTTCGCTAAAAAGCAACCTGCAAAATCCCGTTTTTCTTTTCCCGAACAGTGGTCGAAAAAATATTAAACTGTTGGTTTCCAATAAAGAATGTACAGATTCGTCTATACAACAAATTGAACTAGTTATGGATACCCTTGCAGCACAATTTAACTATCCACCGTTTGTTTGTCCGGAAGATGCTGCCGTTTTTACCGACCAAAGTATTGGCAACATTGTTTCGTGGCGGTGGAATACCGGGAATGGCCAAGTGTGGCAAACCCAACAAATTGCACCTCAAAAATATCCCCCTACACCCCGCGGCCAGGTAATTTCGTATCCGGTACAACTGATTGTAACCAATAAAGCCAATTGTTCCGACACCGTTTTGCAACACGTGCAAGTACCAGCAAACTGCTACATTGCCGTACCAACTGCCTTTACCCCGAACAACGATGGCAATAATGATTATTTATATCCGCTTAATGCCTACAAGGCACAACACCTCCTCTTCAATGTATACAATCGCTATGGTCAACTTATATTTACAACAACCGATTGGACCAAAAAATGGAATGGTTCTTACCAAGGAGTGGCACAGTTAGCCGGCACATACATCTGGACACTGAATTATTGGGATACCAATACAAATCAGTGGATTCACCAAAAGGGCACAACCGTGTTGGTTCGTTAAATGGGTATTGCGACCCGTAGCTTCAGCAATTTCTTTGGGTTATGACATAGACAATTTGCTTTGCAAACTGCTCCAACCGCCACCATTGTACACCGTTTCGTAGCCCTGCGATAACAACATCGATTTTGCTGCGGCACTGCGCATACCCGATGCACAGCACGTAATGATTACTTGTTGTTTGTTTTTGAGCAAGTGCCCGTTTTTCGATAATGCTTCCACCGGTATATTAATGGCACCTTTGATGTGCCCACTTGCAAATTCGCCAATACTGCGAACATCTACTATAATGGCACCTGACTTTACCAATTCGGCATAGTTGATGGGCGTACCGATACCCAACATTGATTTCAAAGCATCTAACATAAAACTTTTTTACTATCCTTAAATTAATTAACCTGAGCTTCGGTTACCACCAACCGATTGTTAAAAATGAGTTCGCTATTGTAAGCTATTTCCCATGTTACTGGCAAGGCTTTTTTTAGCAAATAGCTCACCCCGCAATATTTTTCTTGCGAATCGGTTACCGCTTGCAGTGCCGCCAACTTGTTTTCTTCTGTACCTTTAAACGTGTAAACCATGTGTATAGCCGTGTAAGTTATAGGCGCTTGTTTACTCAATTCACCTATTACTTTTATATCCAAATCGGTGACTTCTTTATTTGCTTTTCGCAAAAGGGATACAATATCCATACCTGTACAGCCCGACAATGCGGTTAATACAAAGGGCTTAGGAATAGGGCCATTGTCTTCGCCTCCTACCCTTTCGGGAGCATCCATTACAATTGTATGATTGTTTACTAATGCATTAAACTGCATTTTACCCATCCATTGGGTTTCAATTTCATGTTGTGCCATAGTATTTTTCTTATTTCTTTTTACAAGTATTGATGCCGAAAGGAACGTACAAAGGACAAAAACTGATTACACTAGTGGCTGCAAATACGCCACCTAGTAACAACAATACCATGCCTAATGTGCCGGATATGGTATTGGTAAAAAACAAAATAGCCATAACTGCTGCTAGAACCAACCGTATGATGGTGTCTGCTTGACCCATATTTTTTTTCATAACTTCTTATTTTAATAATCCAAAACTACCGCAATGCCACTAACTGTAGTGTGACTTTAGTTACATTCCCCAAATGATAGAAAAAAGAAGATCAGCGGATGCTCTACAACGATGAATATACAACAAGATTTATTTAAATATAAATAATTAAATGCTTATACAGTATTCTATTGAGTGACTGTTTGAAGACGGATGATTGTCAAAAAAAGGTAACTTATTTGTTGAAATCAACCAATAGTTAGACACCTACGACGCAATTTTTATTGATGCTGTACTATAAATGACACCTGTAGTAACGGTTAACAAAATGGTTAACTGACATTCAAATCCGAATAATCTTACAAAAAAATAGCAAAAAAAATGGCCATTCCCCTATAGGATGACCATCCGTTCTATTGATTCGATTGCCTATGATCGTTTCCTTTATTGCAATAAGGTAAAAATACTACCAGTTTATGGCCAAGTTGGTGCATTGCTATGCTATTAGCGCAAATAGCAAATTAGAAAAAACGATTAACCCAATACTTAACAAGCACTTTTTCAACATTTATTTTGTTATAACGGAACAAAATATAAATGCCTTCTAAAATAACAAGTTTACTATTGGTTAATAAATTGAGGTTTTATTTAAAAAAATACAAACTATGTTGGTTCGATGATATAACAATCTATAAAAAAGTACCAAAAATCGTGGCTGAATAAAATAAAGTTATTTTTTAACCTGTAATTATTTAATTCAGGCAACTACCTTCACTAACTTAACCCTTACTTATTTACGCTTAACGCATTACATTACTTTATTTCAGTGCTATTGTATAATACATTACTTGTACCATTTCCTACTACTACGGCGGGTCTTACCTCTTTTTTAGATGGAGCAATTTCGGCTTTGGTAATGTTAATATTGTTTGCATGACGAATATAAAATCCGTGAGCAGGTATTCCTTGTTTTATAAAAAAACGGGCATCGGGATAACCGGTTTCATTTTCAGGAACAATTTTGGTAAGTAAAGAAGAATCGCTGCTCCCCTCCATCTTAATTTTATAATTCTTAATAACAATATTACTGATCGGATGGTCTTTTATCCCTAGAATTAAAGAACCGTCTTTGTAATTATTGTCGCCCTTAACATCTTCAATCACCACATTTTTCAAATAGCCAATTTCTTTAGGCTTAGTGTTAGGAACCGCTCTTAATCGGCTACCTATTCTAATAAAAATGGGGCATCGTGTTTCGTTGATGGTCACATTTGAAATATGTATATCGTGTACATTTCCGCCATCCACCGTTGCTAACGTAATGCCGGAACTAGCATCGTGCCTTTTTAGCGCATACATATTTTTAGGAACGCCCCCTAATTGGAGATTACGGGCAACGATATTAAAAAAATCGCCCTGCGTATCCGTTCCAATTTTTAGCGCATTGCAGGATGATAAGAAAGTAGAATTTTCTATCAAAATATTACTTGAAGGCATTCCGCTTGCACCTTTTAAACACATAGCATCATCTTCGGCATTGATGTAGCAATTGCGAACAATGACATTGGTACAGCCATCGGGGTCTAATCCATCGTTGTTGTAATTGGCTTGATTAATCACTTTAAGACCATCAAAAATGAGGTTTTGACAGCAAATGTAACTTTGCATCCAAGCGGCAGCATTGTGTAAAAAGATGTTTTGAAGCACTACATTTTTACATTGTATCATTCGTATTCCAAAAGGTCTGTCAACAATTTTACCTACGGTTTCTTCGCTGGAAAAATTTACCCGCTCCCCTCTAAAATAAATTTCCCCCTTTCCTCTAATGCCTACATTCACACATTTTTCTGCATAAATGAGGGATTGACGGTACGCATGGTTTTCGCTCATTACACTTTTAAATGATTCAATTCTTTCCGGATAATCAGCAATTTTAGTACTTCCTAAAACCATTGCATTTTTGGCAACTTCGAGCATAACACCCGATTTCAAGTCAATGGTTCCCGTTACATATTTTCCCTTTGAGAACAATACAACGCCACCCCCTTTTTCGGAACAGACGTCAATTGCTTTTTGAATGGCTTTTGTATTCACCGTTTGACTATCGCCAACTGCCCCAAAATCCTCTACCTTAAATACTTTATTGGGAACCTTCCACGGTTTTAAATTTTTTGATAAGGAATCGGCCATTTTACGCAGCACATCTGTTACAGGCTTTTCGAATTGAATATCTTGAGCAAATATTTGTGTTGTACACAAAACAAATAACAATACAATTATTCTATTTTTCATACTTATTATAAAATTACAGTACATCTTTCAACTACATTTTTCTAGATGTAACACATTTACCGATCATCAACCCAAGTATCTACTTCTACTACACGCGCTCTTTTTTATTCGAAAAGTAACATTATATAAATGAACAAATTCTATACTTCCATCGCTTAACGTTACACTATGCGCACCTGCAAGTATGGTTCCCTTTAAAAAAATACATGGTAAAGATTGCTTGCTATTTAACTTTTATATTATTTCCGTTAAAGAGAATTTCGCTTGTTCCATTTCCTACCACTACAGCCGACCTTACCTCCTTTTTATTTGGAGTAATATCAGCATTGCTAATGTTAATATTGTTCGCATGACGAATATAAAACCCGTAAGACGGTATTCCTTGTTTTATAAAAAAACGGGTGTCAGGATAACCGGTGTCATTTTCAGGAACAGTTTTGCTGAGTAAAGAAGAATCGCTACTGCCCTCCATTTTAATTTTATAATTTTTGATAACAATATCATTGATTGGATGGTCTTTTATGCCTAAAATCAAGGAGCCTTCTCTGTAATTACCGTCTCCAGTAACATCTTCAATAACTATATTTTTTAAAAAACCAACTTCTTTGGGAGGGTTGTTATAAACCGGTCTTAATCTGCTACCAATTCTAATAAAAATGGGGCATCTGGACCTGTCGATTTTTACATTTGAAATAAGTACATTGTGTACATTTCCGCCATCTACGGTTGCTAGTGTAATACCCGAACTGGCGTCGTGCCTTTTTAATGCATATGTTTCACTAGGAATGCCCCCTAATTGAAGGTTACGAGCAACAATATTAAAAAAATCTCCCTGCGTTTCTGTACCTGTTTTTAGTGCATTGCAAGACGACAAAAAAGTAGAGTTTTCTATCAAAAAATTATAAGAAGGTTTTCCGCTTGCCCCTTTTAAACACATGGCATCATCTTCTGCATTGATATAACAATTCCTGATAATTACATTCGCACATCCATCAGGGTCTAATCCGTCGTTGTTGTAATTGGCTTGATTAATGACTTTGATGCCATCAAAAATCATGTTTTGGCAATACATGTAGCTTTGCATCCAAGCTGCAGCATTGTGTAAAAAAATGTTTTGCAGTACTACGTTTTTACAATCCACCATTCTAATACCAAAAGGTCGATTAACCATTTTTCCCAATGTTTCTTCACCGGGAAAATTAGCCAACTCACCTCTAAAATAAACTTCTCCTTTTCCTCTGATACCTATGTTAACACATTTTTCAGCACAAATGAGCGACTGCCTGAACATTTTGAAATTGTCGACTTTTTCAGGATAATCTGCAATGTTGGTACTTCCCAAAATTTTAGCCTTATTGGCTACCTCTAACATTACGCCAGATTTTAAACGAATGGTACCGGTTACATATTCCCCATTTGCAAATAGTACTACTCCCCCTCCTTTTTGTGAACAGGCTTCAATGGCATTTTGGATAGCCTTTGTATTCACTGTTTGACTATCGCCAACGGCCCCAAAATCCTCTACCTTAAATACATTGTTTGGAACTTTCCAAGGCTTTAAATTTTTAGTTAAAGAATCGGCCATTTGATTAAGCCTATCCATCATAGGTTGCTTCCATTTGACATCTTGTGAAAAGGAATTTGCGGCAGACAATAGAAATGTAGCGTAAATGATAATTTTTTTCATGCTAGTTTATCAGATTCATTATGAAAAAAGCGAGGGATAACTGTATGGCTTAGAGTTATTGGAAACTAAAAATTCATTGAAAAATAGATTATTTACATTATCAAAAATAGACACTTCAACAAATAACTTTTTACTTGTATTTTTCATCTATTTGAGTTAAATCATCGTACATCAACCCTTGTTTATCGTAATGAACGGGTGCAATAAAACAGTCGCGTATACGATCTTTTTTTCGGTCTTTGTACTTACACCATACATGATACCATTGCTTTTTATACTTAAAAAAATCACCATGACCATATCCTGTATCTATGCCAAATCCTGTACCCACTACCCCTTTTGTTTCGTAAGGTCCGTACAAATTTTTTGAAGTAGCATAGTACCCCGAACAACTTAAATAGTAAATCCCATTGTGCTTATGCAAGGAGTTTTTATCTGTATCGGGGAAAAAGGAAGTTCGGTTAATGGTAATTGCCCGCGGCTCTTCGTCGAGCTCAATCATATTGTCTTTTAATCGTGCAATATGGTAAGTATGCTCTCCATAAATGATGTAGGGTGTATTGTCGTCATCAACAAAAATTGTTGGATCGAAAGAGGGAACCAATGGTTTGCCAGTAGCATCTTTGTAAGGTCCTTCGGGTTTATCGGCAACCATAACGCCCACATTTACTTTTCTGTTAGAAAAATACCAATAATATTTATTGTTACGTTTTACAATATCGCCCGCCCAGCAAGAAGTATGGCCGCTGCCCATGTAATTGTCATCAGGCTTGATGGTGCCTACATGTTCCCAAGACAATAAATCAGTAGACTTATAAATTCTCCAATCGGGCATTACCCAATCCGGAACACCAAAACCTACATCGTGACCGGTAAACACATAACAGGCATTGCCATCTACCAACATGTGCGGATCAGACATACCCGGCTCATCTATTAAAGGATTTTTGAGCCGCTTACCTGTGCTAATGTTATCGGCAGCCAACAAGCCACTATTGCGACTAACCAACATAGAACCCGCCAAACTCCATCCAAGCATTTTAAGAAATTTTCTTCGATTTTCCATATTGTAATTTTTATATCCTTTTACCCTTTTTGTTAAAAATGAGATAAAAGACAATCTTTTTTAAAATATATACTTCTTAATTTATTAATTCGATTGTGGCTTAGCTGTTAGTTTTCTGCTACCGTAACCAATTGCACCGGCCAACAGCAAACAACTCATTCCTCCATCGAGCGGCACCACAGGGCCATCGCCAAAAGAACCATTGCCATCGCCGCCCGTTTGCCCACCGGGATCTTCAAATACAGCAGGCGTTTGTGCTTTGACAACACATATACTCATTAAAAAACAAACGGAAAATAATAGCCGCTTAAATAGGTGGCTTTTGCTCTTTATTCCTGCTTCAATTGTGGCTTTCATTGTATTTCTTATTTTATAAATCA
>JAIXOS010000395.1 GCA_027486695.1 Chitinophagaceae bacterium
GTAGAAAATGGCGATATTCTTTGCTACCTTTCTAGGAGTGGGGCCTTTGATGAAAATAATGTTTTCCCAAAACTTGGACGTGTGCGTGTGCAACTATCTCCGAACCCGTTTGATAAGGGCGATTTTTTTAAACAAGAACTGAAACTGAAGGAAGGTTTTGTTGAGATAACGGGTAAGAAAAACGGACTAACTGTCAACGTTCGCTTTTGGGTAGATGTTTTTAGACCAATCGTGCACATCGAAGCCTCGGGTAATAAACCATTCAGCACTACAGCACAGTACGAAAGTTGGCGTACCAAAGACCGCGAGTGGCTCGACAAAGGTGAGGTACGTGCAAGTTTGGCTTTTCGCGATGCACCCATGAAAGCATTAATAAGCAAAGATTCCATTGATTTTGAAGGAAATCAGGTGTTGTGGTTTCATAGAAATAAAGAAAAGACTTTATTCGATATCACTGTTCAACAACAAGAATTGGAGCGCATAAAGGACAAAATGTGGAATCCGTTGAAAGACCTGACTTATGGTGGAATTATGTTTGGTAACCAAATGATACCTGATGGAATCGGTGAAGGAAAATATGCGTCCTTTTTGTTTAAATCATGGAAACTAAAAAGCCAAAAACCAACCACCAAGCAAGATATTACCATTGTAATGCACATAGATAATAGTGCCAGTTTGGAAGTTTGGAAAAGGGGATTGCAAGAACTAGTGAAAACCGAAAACGAAAACCGAAAAACGGCTTTTCAACAAACCCAGCAATGGTGGACTCATTTCTGGAATAGAAGTTACATTGCCATTAACCCCGAAAATTCCGATACCGCTTCGAAAGCATGGCAGGTAGGACGCAATTACCAATTATTTCGTTATCAGTTAGGTTGTAATGCCTATGGCAAATATCCTACCAAATTTAATGGCGGGCTATTTACTTACGACCCGGTTTATATTAATAAAAATGCTCCATTTAGTCCCGATCATCGCGATTGGGGAGGCGGTACATTTACTGCTCAAAACCAAAGGTTGGTTTATTGGCCAATGCTGAAGAGTGGCGACGTAGATATGATGCCTTCGCAGCTTGATTTTTACGTGAAAATGCTGCCCAATGCCGAACTAAGAACCCAACACTATTGGGGACATAATGGGGCCTCTTTTACCGAACAACTCGAAAATTTTGGTCTGCCGCTTGCAACCTCCTACGGATGGAAGCGCCCCGCCAATGCGCCCAAAGGGGTAGAATACAATAATTGGTTGGAATACCTTTGGGATACCTCGCTTGAGTTTTGTTTGATGGCCATCGAAATGTGCAATTACCAAAATAAGGATATTGCCAAATACATCCCGCTCGTTAAAAGTTGTTTGGTATTCTTTGACGAACATTATCAATATGAAGCACTTAGTCGAGGAAAACAAGCCCTAGATGGAAACGGAAAATTAATTCTGTACCCGGGTTCAGGTGCCGAAACTTACAAAATGGCCTATAATGCTAGTTCTACCATTGCTGCCTTGCAAACTGTCACAAAGGCACTGCTTGACTTACCCAAAAACTACTTAACAAACGATGAACGAGCTTATTTTGAAACATTCCTAAAACGCATTCCGCCCATTCCTTTCCGTGAAATGAAGGGAAAAAAAACCATTGCGCCGGCACAAGTGTTTGCAAGAATCAACAATATTGAAATTACGCAGCTGTATCCCGTTTTTCCGTGGCGCATCTATGGTGTTGGAAAACCGGATTTAGAGGTGGCTGTTAATACCTGGAAATATGGAATAGATAATGAAAATCAACGTCATTTCATTAGTTGGCATCAGGATGCCATTTTTTGTGCCGCCATGGGTTTAACAGACGAAGCAAAAAAAATAACCATGCAAAAAATGGAAAGTGCACCACGTCGTTTCCCAACTTTCTGGGGGCCGGGCCACGATTGGGTGCCGGACCACAATTGGGGTGGGAGCGGTATGATTGGTTTGCAAGAGATGTTGCTGCAAACCAACGGAGACTCAATCTTGCTTTTACCTGCTTTTCCTACAGATTGGAATGTAGATTTTAAACTTCATGCACCACAAAATACAACTGTTGAAGGGAAGGTGAAAAACGGTAAAGTTGTTTCTTTAAAAGTAATGCCCGAATCGCGTCGTAAAGATGTGGTGCTAAATCCGAATTTTAAACTGTGATATAAATTGATATTGATGCGAAAAGCTAACCCGAACTTTTTGTGTACCATAAATGTCGGGTGTATTTTTTTTTATTGCTCCTTCTAAATTGATTTATTAAATTGAATTAATTTATATTTAATTTCAATTTGTTTGATTTGAGAGCAATATTTATAAAAATAAATCAATAATTCACCAGCTAATTTCCTGCTTCATGAAAATAGTTAATCTAACAATTGCTATATTTTTTTATTCTATCCTGTTAGTTCCCAACATCACTAACGCACAGGTTATGCATTCTAGCTATGTACCTTCGGGATATCAATTGGTTTTTAACGATGAATTTACCGATGCTACAACCAAATACACCAATTGGAAGCCCGACAATCGAGATGGTAGGGGCGAAGAATGGAAAACTTACGGCGTTATTGAAAATGGGCTAATGCGGTTAAAAAATGTGAAGTTAAACTCATCAACACCAAGTGGACGTGCGTTTACTGCACCTACTTGCTCGAGTATTAAGAATTTTAAGTATGGTTATTTTGAATGTAGGTACAAGTATGCTGCATCTACGGGCTTCAATAATTCATTTTGGCTACTCGGTGCTTCACAATTAAGTAAAGATTATATAGAAATTGATATTAATGAAGGACAACTTGATGAGGGCGGTAAAAGAAATATGGCATCGTTTATAGCTGCTGGTGCAAAGCCCGATTGGGATCAGGTTAGGCCGATGACATTAGACCATACTAATAGTAAATGTATTAAACCTGCATATCATTATTA
>JAIXOS010000212.1 GCA_027486695.1 Chitinophagaceae bacterium
TCTTATGCCATCTATTATTAGAAACAAGTTGCTCTATTACAAATTCACTTTTTCTATCCTTATAAACTTTAAATTTCTTACCATTATCGTGGCATATATTTAATACGTCATCTTCTAAAAAATAGTCTGGCGTTTCTCTCAATGCTTTGTGGATTTCCTTCAAAAAAAAGGCTGGGTTTTTATATCTGTTTTTATGGTCTAAATTAGTAGCCTTATCAATAATTCTTTTATAACTGCTATCTAAATGTTTGGGCAATGTTGCTGAACATATTAATGTACCTCGAGTAATTTTATTGCCAATCAACTCTTCAAATTTAAAATCTCTATCTATTGAATTTTTCACAAGGTTTAATTGATTTAGTTCTCTTCTTGATAACCATTGTAATTGTTGATTTATTGGAAAGAACCCGCCTAAGAGTTGAAAAAGAATTATACCGACTTGATAAATGTCTGATTCAAAAAAATATTCATTTCGTTTTATAGACTCAGGTGGTAAGTATAGAAATGTAGATTTTGAAGCCGTAACAAACCCATTGGCTTGGTCAATTTTTTTTACTGCCCCTAAGTCTGCAATGATTGGCTTATTTGAATTTGCATCAATCAAAATATTACCTGGTTTTAAATCACGATGAACTAAGCTGTGATTAGAGTGCAACTCAGTTAAGCCCATTAAAATTCCAGCTACTATTTCTAATGCTTCTTTGGATGAAACAGGTCTTGAATCTATAATTCCTTGTAAATCTCCACCAGAGATTTTAGGGGTTAAAAAGTAAGCAAAATGAGGTGGTAGAAAACGGCACTCTTTTATTTCTAAAACATTTTCGTGTTTTATCTTATGTAAAATTACACACTCTTCTGTTGCATCATAATTAGGATGAGACCAATAGAATTTTAACACCACATCATCACCAATTTTTTTACGCTTGCCAAAATACACATCACCATTACATCCCCTACGGATGTATTCATAAACTTCAATGTCAGGATTGCTTCTTACAAATTGTTGGATTGTTTCTACACAGTCTTCATCATTTAATTCTATCATAATCTTACTTGGTTAATAAATAATAAGCAACATCAAATGCATCTTGTTGATACTTGTTTTTAGAATTAGGGAAATCCCCATTTTTTTTCTTAAAAGCAGTAATGGTTTGAGGCCAAACAAATTCTATATTACACTTTGTATATAACTGAATGATACCTTCTAATTTGAATGAAATTGGGGAAGGTGGACGAACAGTACCTCTTTCTTTTGCTTTTGCATTTCGCATTTTTACACCAATAACATTTGGTGTAATTAAATCAAATGTGCTATTTACTTGATCTCTAAACTGCTGCACCTGTGCTGAAATGGTGTGGTCTGCAATATTAAATCTAACACATTCATCTGTTTGTGATATTGCACCACTTCTATCCTTATTAAGAACAACTATTATTGCTTCATCGCCATCTATTTGTATTCCTATTACTTTCATAGTTATTTAATTTTTAAAATTTTTTACTGCGTCTGATAATGTTTGAATTGCATCTTTAAGATGTTTTCCATTTAAGCTATATATTTTATCTGGCTTTTCTGAATGAATACGTGGCTGAGCATATACCTGCTGAATTGATTTTAACAGCATTTCTTGCCTTGTTTTATTATCATCATTATCTTTCTTTTCTAACATAGTTGAATAGGCTGTAAGCGTCATTGCTACTGCTGATTTAAAAGCATATTCTTCTTGTAGATTTCTTTCTTTACTATACTGGCTAAATACAAAGCCCATTAAAATAAATGCCGGCGATGTTTTGAGAAGATTAATTAAAAGGTTTATCCAAACGTTATCAGTATGTGCTTGTAAACAGGTAAACACAACCAACACCCATAGAATAGAAAGTACAGTTACTACAGGAATGCCCCATTTCCAAAGGGTTAAACCCGCCTCTAAATCAATCTGCCTTTTATCGAATTTATAACCTAAAGAACCATCGGCAGCCATACCAGTTAATCGTACAATTTCCGTTCGATTACTTTCGATAAACTCAATACCTTGTTTCGATTTTTCTAAGTCATTTAAAGCATTGGCAATGGTTGTTTCTAACTGTGTTTTTAGTGTAGCAGCATCTGTTTGAATTGTTGTAAAAGATGTTTCATATTGTGTTATGCTTTCTGTAACTACTGCTATTTTATCTTTTATATTTTTTAATATGCCATCAATTTCAGTTTCCTTATTTGTAGAAGAAGAAACTAACTCTGTAATTCTTGTATTTGAATTTGTAGCTTCTGTTAGCAACCTATTTATTTCAACCATTTCTTGCTTTTTAGTTGCAAAAAAGGTTTCTACTTCGCTAAGTGTTGTTTCAAACTTTGATTTTAAAATATTAAATGTTTCAAGATTGGCAGCAAGGCTTTTTTGAACAAGCTCTAACTGTTGTTGGGCTGCATTCAATTTATCTACATTTACATTGTGCTGTTTTATTTGCGACCTATCCCAAAAGCCTTGACGAATTTGATAGTAAATGAGTTTGTTTAAAAGTGAAGCTGCTGCATCTCTATTGTTTACATCGCTAACATAGCTTCTTAGATTTGGCATTTCAACATCAAGTGTAAGAGAGCCATAATCATTATGAAAATTTTCTTGGTTGGGTAGCATTAAGCCCAAACCACTTTCTAACTCTGTTTTAAGTTGTGTAATTGCTTTATAAAACAAACTTTTAAAGTCTAAAACATTGTAGTTGCCAAACATAATAGAGTTAAAATCTGTATGTTCTGGAAATTGGCTTAATATCATATTGTCGAAATCAAAACTTTGCATTGTTTCAATTTCAGATAAGATAGTTTGCTTTTGAGATATATTCATAATGGTACTCTTTAAAACTTATTTATTAATCAACTTTCACCCTTGTTTTACCTGTTAATAACTGCTGCATCAACCCCTTTTTTTGTTGTTTAAGTTGCTCTAATTTCTGTTGATACAATGTAATTTCATAGTCGGCTTTATCTAAAATTTCTGCAATTAATTGTTGTCTTTGAAAAGATGGAACAGGTATTTGTAGTTTCAAAAATTCACTTTGCCCTAAAGTTTTGTTTCTACCAGCACCACCAGGTGAAGCCAACTCTAATAAATCCTTTCCTTTTTTAGACTTAAAAAAATGTAGCATATAATTTAAATCCAGTATGCCTTCTTTTGGTTTATACATTGGAAACCTGTGAGAAGCAATCATTCCAATTTCATTTGTGGTTGTTTTAGCAATGGCGTGTTCCCAAGCAAATACAATATTCACAATAAAACAATCTGGTTCAATATGAAACACAGATTTATTACCAAGCGTTTTTCCTGTAACTTCTTCTTTGAAAAAAATGCCTTTACAATGTGACCGAATACCTATTTGTTTATACAATTTATTTGGCTCTGGAACAAATGAATGTTTAACTCTATCCACTAATTTTAAAAGCGATTGTTCTTTACTTTTTTCACTTTTAAATAATAGGTGGCTCTTAAAAAGTAATTCATTTGCCAACCATTGTTTACGCCTTGACAAAGCTTTCAATGTAGCTGTACAATTGTTAATAGCATTATCCCAAGTAGAAAGGATTGCTGCAATTTTTTGTTGTTCAAGAATTGGTGGATTTGTTAATAGAAATTTTTTAAGCCAGCCTGTATTTAGATTTTTTTGAGATGACCCAGATACTTCGCTATCAACTTGTTTCGTAAAAATGTCTGACCACATCCAATGAATCAAAAAATTTCTATCAAAATTTTCCTTTTTTAATCTCAAATAACCTAGACTGACAAATATGCAAAAATCAATATTTTCTTCA
>JAIXOS010000249.1 GCA_027486695.1 Chitinophagaceae bacterium
TGGATACCGGTGCAGGCTCGGGCATATGGTATTGGTGATCTTCCATTACTGGAATTTGTAGCTTGATGGTTTTTTGGATATCGCGCAAAAACAAGCGTTCTTCTGCATCGCAAAAAGAATAGGCTGTGCCTGCTGCTCCCGCCCTGCCGGTACGTCCAATTCTATGTACATAGGTTTCAGGAATATTGGGCAATTCGTAGTTAATTACCAATTCCAAGTGATCTACATCTATACCTCTAGCAGCAATGTCGGTTGCTACAAGTACACGAATATGTCCCGATTTAAAATTAGTGAGTGCTCGTTGTCGAGCATTTTGCGATTTATTGCCGTGGATAGCTTCTGCATTGATTTGATGTTTGGCCAATTCTTTTACCACTTTATCGGCACCATGCTTGGTACGTGTAAAAATGAGCACACTTTTTGCAGCCGACTGCTGTAAAAGTTGTAACAACAAATGCCGTTTATTGTCGCGCTCTACAAAATACATCAATTGCTGTATTTTATCCACTGTGGACGACACCGGTGCTACTTCAACCGTTACCGGTTCATTTAAAATAGTATTGGCCAATGAAGCAATTTCGAGGGGCATGGTAGCCGAGAAAAACAAAGTTTGACGTTTCTGCGGAATTTTGGTAATTATTTTTTTAACATCGGTAATAAAACCCATGTCCAACATCCGATCGGCTTCGTCCAATACGAAAATTTCGATGTGGTGTAGATTGACAAACTTTTGTTGAACCAAATCTAGTAACCTTCCGGGAGTGGCTATCAACACATCAATACCTGAACGTAAGGCCTGCACTTGCGAAAACTGCGATACCCCACCAAAAACCACTGCGTGCTTTAAACGCAAATTCTTGCCATAAGCGGCAAAACTTTCGTCTATTTGAATGGCTAATTCTCGGGTGGGCGTTAAAATAAGGGCTTTAATTTGGCGAGGCCCTGTTCCGGCTGTTTCTTTGGCCGATTGGGCTAACAGTTGCAAAATAGGGATGGCAAAAGCCGCCGTTTTACCGGTACCGGTTTGAGCACAACCTAGTATATCTTTTCTCTCTAAAATAACTGGTATAGCTTGCGCTTGAATGGGTGTGGGTGTTGTGTAACCTTCTGTCTCTAACGCCTTCAAAATGGGCGCAATGAGATTTAAATCTTGAAATAACAATGTAAAAATATTTTATGTAAAAAATACATCCTACCGCTTAAATGTGTTGGATGGCATATACTATGCCCAAAAAACTTGATGTACTTCTGTAAGTGGAGTTGTTGTTGTAAACGGATTGTATTTGTTTGTTCTTTAAAAGAATTGGGAGGAAAATTCCAGAAAAACAGATGACCCCGAACCCCAACACATATAAACGCAAATGCAGAAACGGAATAGAAAGCATCGAGTAAAATAGTGACGCGTATATTGATTCTTTGTAAAGATACAGTATTATTGGTTGAAGCACCAATTAAAATTGCCATTAAAAAAGGGCAATAGAAATCACCCGCAAGCCACAAACAAATATTTACCTAATGCTACGCTTACTTTGCCTAAGTTTGTAGGCATCCAATAAATCATCCATTTCTTTTACAAAAGTGATTATTGCTGTATTTTAGAATACTTGTTTTTGGTATTTTTTTGCTTAGACAGTTTTAGATTTTTTTTATTTTGTTCATTCAGCTTTTTTTGATCAATATTCCCGTTTTCATCCAACAAACTCATTTCGGCGGGTGCATTTCCCAATAAGGGGTCAACACCTTGCATATTTACTTTTTGATATGCCAAATTAGGATTATGCACCCACTTTCCGTTTTTCCAAGTAAAAGTTTCGTAACTACCGTCGGGTATCAAACTTGCTTTATTGGTTTCATCGCCACCCTCGCTAATCAAATGATCAAAAACAACACACTGCATTTCTTCATCGTAATTAAACCGAACTTTAGCATCTTTTTTATATTCTATACAAAACCGGTAAGCGGGTTGCTTGGGCTTAATGTTATCGTTTTTATACTGAAAAAAAGCTCCGCCAAATACAGGTTCAGCATTTTTATCAAACCACAGCACCTCCATCCATTTTTTATTTGAGCGAGCTTCGTTGTTATCAAAGCCTAGTAATGTATAATACTTAATCCCCTTATTTTCATTTACCACTATTTTATAATACAAAGCACCAATCCATTGTGATTTATTTCGTGCCGAGTCAGTAGGATTGTAAGTAAAAGCACTAGCATCGAAGAGCGGAAACAACTTTAACGACCCATCGGTTGTTCGCATTTGAATAGCTCCTCGCTGTACAAACTCGTTTAAATCTTTGGCTACTTCCCAAGTAAAAATTCTAAATGCAGTATCGGGAGCATACAATTTGGAAATTGTTTGTAACGAATCGAAGGGGTACCAAAAAGAATTGGGTATTTTGAGTGCCTTTGCCAAGGTTTTGGTAAATTTATCGTTGGCTAAAAAACGCTCTTCCCATTCGGCCTTTTCTAACATATCATTGCCAAATATTTTTGCAGAATCTTCCAATGCCTGCAATTGTTTTTTATCCGACTTACCTATTTTCTGTGCTGAAAGCAACGTGCAACATGCCAGCATCAGTAAAAAACAACTCATTTTTTTCATATGCAGTATACCTTAAACCCAAAGGTAAGCATAGTGCCGCTTACAATATGCAATTTTAGTGGCTGCTGTAATCTACAAATATCCTAAGCGGCCTACCTACGCTATTATCCAATGAAACAACTAGGAAAGTAATGCCGCTTGATACTTACACTAAAGACAAGCATTTAAAAGGCTAAAATTATCATTTAAAAAAGGGAGCCAACGTCACGAAATACTACTTAGTAATAAAGCTACATGAGGCAAATCGTTGCAACGCAAATCGATAGCCGAGTGCGGAAAAGGGGTTTGTGGGTGTGTAGTAGCTACAAAAATGGTTTGCATACCTGCATTTCTACCAAATTGCATATCGCTTAACTTATTGCCAATCATAATGCTTTTAGCAAAATCTATTTGTAGAAAATCGGCTTTGGCCTGCCATGCCATACCGGGATTAGGTTTTCTATTTTCGCTCGTGCTTTCTGTATCGGAACAATAATATATTTTATCCAACCGACCTCCTTTAAGTGCTAACTCACTTTGCATGTAGGCGTGTATGTCATGTAAATCGGATGTGGTCATTAATCCTCTACCAATACCCCGCTGATTGGTTACTAGCAAAATAGTACCAAAACGCTTTGCCAATACAGACATCGCTTCAGGCACACCATCGTAAAATCGAAACTCTTGCCTGTTTAGAATATAACCATCGCTTTTTTCATGATTAATAACGCCATCTCTATCAATAAAAAGCGTCCAAGAAGTATCAATTGTATTTAAATCAATGGTAGCCACAGCCATAAAAATAATGAGTTATAAAAAATCGGTTTGCGCTTTTAGGTAATCTTCCGGAATTCCAATATCAATAAAATATCCATTTTGTACAATTGCGTACATTTGTAGACTGTGAAAACAAGCCTCAAGAAAAGCTTTTTCAAACGAAAATGTTTCGGGCATTTTGCTTTGCAATAAAGCGGCAACATTCAGAGCATATACTCCCCCATTAATGAGACCTTCGTTATACCATTGCTTTTCTTTAAAAGAAGTAATGCGGCCATCACTATTGGTCGTTACAACGCCGTAACGATCAAACTGCTGCATGGGTTTTAAACACAGGGTACAAGCACTGCCTTTTTGCAAATGCATATCGGACAGTTCTGCTACCTCTATATCAAAAAAGGTATCCCCATTGGTTACCAATACATTGGGTTGCTGTGCCTTAGAACAAGCAAGTTGTATTGCACCTCCAGTACCCAAAGGGGTGTCTTCTATGACTATTTCGTACGCCAAAGTTGGGAAAGCGTTTTTCAAATAGACTTCTATTGTCTCGTGCAGGTACCCAAGTGAAAAAATAAACCGTGTAACCCCTTGTAATTGCAACGATTGGATGATGTATCCTAAAAAAGGTTTTCCATTAACCGGAGCCATGCATTTGGGCAAATCGGGTACCGCCGACCGAAGCCTGGTTCCTAAACCGCCGGCCAAGATAATGGCTTCTGTTAAATGGTGGCTAGGCCTATTGGAATTTGCAGTATTGGGATGTGACATATACAAAATTTAATCGGGAAAAACAGTTTGTTCTACCAATTCGCAAATAATATGACCCAACAAAATATGACTCTCTTGAATGCGAGGTGTGGTTTCGGAAGGCACATTAAACAAAAAATCGCTGCATTGTTTCATTGCACCGCCACTTTGACCAGTAAATCCAATAGTAACAATGCCTTTGGCCTTTGCCACATCAAAGGCTTTTACAATATTTACCGAATTTCCTGAAGTACTCAGCCCGATAATTACATCGCCCGATACACCTATGCCGTCTAATAGGCGGGCATAAATAACGTCGTAACTATAATCGTTAGCTACGGCAGTTAAATACGAAGTGTTACAATGCAAAGCTTCGGCGGGCAATGCTTTCCTGTTTTTATAAAATCGACCACTAAATTCGGCTGCCAAGTGCTGTGCATCTGCGGCACTACCGCCATTGCCACAAAACAAAACCTTATTACCTGCTTGAAAGGCATTGCTAATAACCGCAACCACCGTTTCCAATTGCTGCAACAGAATTGGACTATTGAGCAATTGCTGTTTTACATCTATTGATGATTGAATGGTATTTCGTATTTGCTGTATCATTATTTGTAAATAAACATTTCAATTAATTGGTTGTCCATGTGGTAAGTCCATGTTGTATAAACTGGTAAGGCTTTACGCTACCACCAAAACTGCTTAGCGCATCAATTACGGAAAAGCGGGTATTGCCTGGACAATAAAATGTCATGAAACCTCCGCCACCTGCGCCACTGATTTTTCCACCTGTTGCTCCGGCTTTTCGGGCGGCATCGTACATATTATCGATGAGTGAATTGGTAATGCTTTGTGCCATTTGTTTTTTTTGTTGAAATCCGTAATCCAGAATTTCGCCAATTTGGTTCAGCTTTCCCTTCAATAAAGCCTCTTTCATCATATTCGATTGTGCCTTTAATTGATGCATGGCTTCCACCGACTTTTCATTTTTCTGAACTACATTTTTTTGCTGTTCTTTAATAATAACAGCACTTTCTCTACTTGTAGAAGTGTAATACAGCAATAAATTGTTCTCCAACTCGTGCAAATATTCCTGCCGAATGCGCAACGGATTCACAATCACTTGGTCGTTGGCATAAAACTCCATAAAGTTTACCCCTCCAAAAGTGGCTGCATATTGGTCTTGCTTGCCCCCGCTTAATTGCAAATCGAGGCGCTCAATATCGTAAGCATAATGTGCAATGTCGTAATCGCCCAAAGGCAATTTCAACCATTCCATAAATGCGCCCAATATGGCTACCACTAAGGTTGAAGAAGTGCCTAAGCCACTGCCTGCCGGTGCATCTACTGCTGTACTTAACCGGAACCCTTTGTGGGGAATCCCATAATCTTTTTGTACCCGATTGTAAACGCCTTTTAATAAATCGAGGGTACCATCTATCGGCAACTCTTCCGACCAACCAAATTGTTGGTATTCTTTTCTATCTAGTGCCTGTAATTCAATAGTGGGCGTATCTAACAATTCTATGCTTGCATGTGCATACAAGGAAAGCGTAGCATTTAAAATAGCTCCTCCAAATTCATCGCTGTACGGACTTACATCGGTACCGCCACCTGCCAAACCAATACGCAAAGGTGCTTTACTACGGTATATCATATGAGGCATTTAATCGGTTTCATCTGCGTAAAAATAAAGGACATTGCCGTATTGCTAATTTTTTTCTCCTATTCCTGCCAACAACAACAAGGTATTTACCAATATTTGCCAACTATATTTTTGTTTTTCAACCCGTAATTGGGGCAAAAAGTGTGCGTCACCCAAATCGTACAAATGCGCTATTCCTTGCGCAATAGCAGGTGCATTAGGCTCTACCACCAAGCCTACTTTTCCTTCGGGCACCAAATCGGGCAATCCTCCAACATTGGTCACCAACATCGGTTTTTCAAAATGATAGGCAAGCGGTGTTACGCCACTTTGTGTGGCATTGCGATAAGGTTGTATTACAAAATCGGCTGCACTCAAATAATATTTCACTTCACTATCGGCAATAAACTCGGTTCGTAGAAACAATACGTCTTCTAATTGATGTTGTACAATGATATCGTCATACAGTTTTCGATCTTCATAAAACTCTCCGGCTACCAAGAGTTTGGGCATTTTGTCGTGCGGTAACCTTTTTTTCAATTCAGCCATAGCTTCAAGCAATAAATCGAGGCCTTTATACTTACGAATAAAGCCAAAAAAAAGAACAATTTTATCCGCTTTTGGCAACTGTAAATGGGTGCGGGCTTCGCTTTTGGGAATTCCTTCTCCAAAATTATCGTACAATGGATGTACAATTTGCGAAGCTGGTTTGTGGGTAAACGTATGCAAGTCGGCCAACACTTTGGCACTCATGGTTACAAAAGCATCTACAGGTTTAAAAAAATATGCTGTAAAAGGTTTATCTCCGGGTCTTTTTTCGTGAGGAATCACGTTATCGGCTATGCAAACAACTTTGGTATAGTTGTTTTTTTTTACCCTTCGTAAAATTGTGCCAAGGCAAGGCCCCATAAAGGGCAACCAATAACGTACTACAATTAAAGCGGGCCGCAACTGCTGCAATTGCTTACCAACTTTCAACCAATTTAGTGGGTTAACGGAGTTAATGCATACCCGAATCGAGAGATCGCTTGGTGCCGGTTCTGACGAATACTGCGTAGTACCAGGAAATAGAAAATTGGGATATTGCAATTGAAAAGTAAA
>JAIXOS010000460.1 GCA_027486695.1 Chitinophagaceae bacterium
TCTAAAGAGAAAATTAGTTGGGTGATAAATGATAATGGATTAACCATAAAACAACCAAAAGTAAAGCCAACCAATGACTATTCTTATCCTGTGAAAATTGAGTTTAAGAACTTAATTCCTGGAATGTAAAAAACAACATTACTTCTTGTGCAATAAAAATTGCACATGTAATCACTTAAAAACTAGCTCATTATGTACTATAATTATTGTTTGTCATTTTTTACGAAAAAAAATAAATTTTTACCATTTCATTTAGCGGCTGTTGCAGTGCTTTTCTTTTTAGCTTCTAATGCACAAGTGCTTAAAACCTTAGAACGTAAACAAGTTTTTGATCATGATTGGAAGTTTTTTTTGGGTGATTCAGTGAATGCAAGCACCAAAAGTTTTAACGATAACAATTGGCGTAATCTCGATCTGCCACACGATTGGAGTATTGAGGGGAAAATTGAGAAAGCAAATCCCACAGGTGGTGCCGGCGGTTTTTTTCCTGCTGGTATTGGTTGGTACCGAAAAACGTTCAATGTGCCTACCACTTGGAAAAACAAGCAGGTAACCATCTATTTTGAAGGTGTGTATATGAATGCAGAAGTGTTCATAAATGGTACCTCATTGGGTGTTCATCCTTATGGATATACTGGGTTTATGTATGACCTTACCCCTTATTTGGAAAAAGGAAAAACAAATGTTATTGCGGTACGCGTAAATAATGCTCAACAACCTAATAGCCGTTGGTACAGTGGTTCGGGCATTTATCGCCATGTGTGGTTGATGGTTACCAATCCTGTTCATATTGCCAATTGGGGTACAGCGGTTACAACCCCATCTGTAACGCCTACAAAAGCTATCATTAATGTAAAAACTACTTTGAAGAATGAAACAGATACGCCACAAAATATTGTAGTAAACACGTCCATTTCATATAAAAATGCAAAGATTAATGCCCAAGCTCAGAATAAAGTCAGGGTATTACCAAAATCAAGCATGGAGGTAAGTCAGAACATAGTTGTATCAAAGCCAATGTTGTGGTCGCCTGAAACACCTGCACTTTATAAAGCCCAAGTGCAACTTATGAAAGGCAATGTTTTGGTAGATGAAGTGCCTGTAGATTTTGGCATTCGTTCTATTAAGTTTAGCATAGATAGCGGTTTTCAATTGAATGGTAAATCTTTAAAAATGAATGGTGGCTGCGTACATCATGATAATGGTTGTTTGGGTGCGGCTGCATTCGATTGGGCTGAAGAAAGAAAAATTGCCTTATTAAAAGCGGCTGGATTTAATGCAGTACGCACTTCTCACAATCCACCTTCAGAAGCATTTTTAGCAGCTTGTGATAAGTTAGGTTTATTAGTAATTGATGAAGCTTTTGATGGTTGGAAAACTACCAAAACCAAATACGATTATGCCAATTATTTCAAAGATTGGTGGCAACGTGATTTGGAAAGCATGTTGTTGCGTGACCGTAACCATCCTTCTATCATCATGTGGAGTATTGGCAATGAAATAATAGAAAGAAAGAAACCCGAAGCCGTTGAAACTGCAAAAGCGTTAGCTGATTTTGTGCACAAAACAGATAGCACACGACCTGTAACATCTGCTATGACAACGTGGGATAAAGAATGGGAAATATTTGATCCTTTGATGGCGGCACATGATGTAGCGGGTTACAATTATCAATTGCATCGGGTAAAATCAGACCATGAAAGAGTGCCTTCAAGGATTATCGTTCACACAGAATCTTTTCCTCGTGATGCGTTTACCAATTGGAAAATAGTAAAAGATAACAATTATATACTCGGCGATTTTGTATGGACGGCTTGGGATTATTTGGGCGAATCGGGCATTGGTCGCTGGTACCATAATGGAGAACCAACAGTAAATATGTCAAAACCTGAATTATTTCCCAATCATGGTGCTTATTGTGGTGATATTGATTTAACTGGCTGGCGCAAACCTGTTTCGCATTACAGAAGCATGTTGTACAATAACAATGAAAAAATCTACATGGCGGTTCGTGAGCCTGAAGTAGCACCCGATAGTATTCATACAACTACTTGGGCAGTATGGCCAACATGGGAAAGTTGGACGTGGCCTGGATTTGAGGGAAAAAAGATTCAAGTGGAAGTATATTCTAAGTTTCCAAAAGTGCGCCTTTATAGAAATAACACTTTGATTGGTGAAAAAAAGACGGGTGAAGCAGAGAAATTTATGGCTAAATTTTATGTGCCCTACGAACAAGGTGAGTTGCGTGCTTATGGAGTAATGG
This sequence comes from Chitinophagaceae bacterium, assembly GCA_027486695.1. Lineage (GTDB taxonomy): Bacteria > Bacteroidota > Bacteroidia > Chitinophagales > Chitinophagaceae > Parasediminibacterium. The sequence continues at coordinate 2,264 of JAIXOS010000460.1, forward strand.
ATGAAAAAAATGTAGATAGTTGTTTACTGAAAACGGCTAGTGGTGCAGCAAAATTGAAACTAACTGCTGATAGAAAAACCATTAAAGCCAATGGGCAAGATGTATCCTTTATTGCAGTAGAGGTAACAGATGCAAAAGGTGTATTACAAGCCAATGCAGAAAATACGTTGCACTTCAGTATTGATGGTCCAGGAAGTATTGCAGGCGTAGATAATGCTAATTTGAAAGATACCGCTTCTTACGTTTCCAATGTACGTAATGCATGGAACGGTCGTGCTTTAGTGGTAATTAAAAGCAGTAAAAAAGCAGGTGCCATAAAATTAACAGTAA
>JAIXOS010000085.1 GCA_027486695.1 Chitinophagaceae bacterium
AAAATTTTGGAAAAGATATTGTTTCGGGATTTACTGTTTTTTTATTGGCGCTACCGCTGAGTCTAGGCATTGCAAAGGCATCGGATTTTCCACCCTTAATGGGTTTAATAACAGCCATTATTGGAGGTATGCTAGTGAGCTTTATGATGGGTTCTAGATTAACCATCAAAGGCCCGGCAGCCGGACTAATTGTCATTGTTGCGGGTTCTGTAGCAGAATTTGGCGGTGGCGAAAAAGGGTGGCATCTTGCCTTAGGCGCTATGTTGGTAGCCGGTGTTATTCAAATACTGTTTGGCGTATTGAAACTAGGAAAGCTAGTCGACTTTTTTCCTCTTTCAGCCATTCATGGTATGTTGGCAGCTATTGGCTTAATTATCATAGCCAAGCAAATACCAATTTTACTAGATATCAATCCGTTGCTAACAAAAGGCAAAAGTCCTTTGCAACTATACGCAGCCATTCCTAGTTTTTTGCAAGTAATTGATATCAAAGCTACTTGCATTGGTGTAGTAAGCCTAGTTGTGTTGTTTGGCTGGCCACATATCAAGAACAAGTATGTAAAAATGGTACCCGCTCCTTTGGTGGTATTGTTAATAGCCATACCGGCAGAACTGTTGATGAACTTTCAAACTTCCGAACCATCATATGCACTTGTACATATAGGAAACCTACTAGACAATATTAAGGTAAATATTAGCTTTAGCGGCTTATCTTCAACCGGCACATTTATTAAGTATGTGGTAATGTTTGCCTTGGTAGGCACTTTGGAATCGCTATTAACCGTAAAGGCAATAGATTTATTAGATCCATACAAACGAAAATCAGATGCCAATAAAGATTTGATTGCAGTAGGTATTGGCAACACATTAGCCGCAATTTTGGGTGGCATGCCTATGATTTCGGAAGTAGCACGTAGCTCGGCCAATGTGAACAGCGGCGCTCAAACACGTTGGGCTAACTTTTTTCATGGTTTTTTTGTATTAGTATTTGTTTTACTTGGTTCCCACTTAATTGAACTCATCCCTAACACGGCCCTAGCGGCTATGTTGATAACGGTGGGTATTAAACTAGCGCATCCAAAAGAATTTATACATGTTTTCCAAATTGGGAAAGAACAGTTGGCGGTTTTTTTAATCACCATTTTCTTTACTATGTATGAAGATTTGTTGGTGGGAATTGGTGCAGGTATTGCTTTAAAACTGATTCTTCACTTTTTACATGGCGCTCCATTAAGTTACTTTTTTAAAGCCCCTACAATTGTATCTTTTGAGGGAGATGAATACTTAGTAGAAATTAGTGAGGCAGCCATTTTCACCAATTTCTTAGGCATCAAGCGTAAACTTGAAGCTATTCCAACCGGTTTTCATGTAACCATCGACTTGGAAAATACGCATTTTATTGACCACTCTGTATTAGAAAGCCTACATCATTTTAAGCATGATTACGAAGCCTCAGGAGGTCGCGTAGAAATAATAGGTACCGATAACCATGAACTAATTTCTAAACACGAAATGGCAGCTCGGAAAAAAAAGTTGAAAACCATCAAAGCCGCATCTTAATCCAATATTTTTTATTTTAATCAGTAGTTACAAGTACACGCGCTTGCAGTTATTGCTGATTAGCCATTTTCCCAAACCTGATTACCCTCACAAATCGGTTGAATTCCTTTGGATACATTTAACCGATTTCGTTATGATAATTATTTTAAAAATGAAAAATCTAAACCGCACTTGCTTTTTGCTGATATTAACCGCATGCGCATTGATTAGCCATGCACAAACAGCAAGCACAAAAGACCGAAAAATAAACTTAAATAAAGATGGTTCTCAATATGTAAAAGTAACCATGCTCAATCAAGTGTGGCTGCGCCAACAAAGCCTCAACGAAGGATCGACCATTTTTGGTTTTCCGGAAAAAAACCATTCCGATATTGGTATCCGTAGGTTTCGGGTGCAGGCATATAGTCAACTATCCGACAACGTGTTTATATACACCCAATGGGGCGAAAACAACTTCAACAACATTGCCGATAGAAAACTGGGATTTTTTATTCATGATGCCATTGGCGAATATGCCGTGGATAAAAAAAAACTATCGGTTGGTGCGGGATTAACCGCGTGGAGTGGACTTTCGAGATTTGCTGCTCCTGCAGTAGGCGCCATTCTTGGGGTAGATGCTCCCCTATTTCAACAATCTACCAACGATGTAACTGACCAATTTTTAAGAAAACTTAGTATGTATGCTAAAGGAAAAATCGGCAAAATAGATTACCGATTATCTATATCGGACCCAATGGCTATTCAAAAATCTAATTACAATACTTCTATTGGTAAGTATGCCAGTTTTTCTCAAAAAACCGCTCGCAAACAGTGGAATACCTATATCCAATACCAGCTGAAAGAAGAAGAAAGCAATTTGGTACCGTACATGCCAGGCACATATTTAGGCAAAAAAAACATCCTCACATTGGGTATTGGTAGCGTTTATCAACCAAAAGCCATGTGGCGCTTAGCAGACAACAACAAAGATACCATTGAAAGCAACATGCTTCAATTGGCCGCGGATGTATTCATGGAAAAACCAATTGGCAAAAAAGGAGCCGCTTTCAATGCCTATGCTTGCTTTACACACTTTGATTTTGGAAGCAATTACATTCGGAATGCGGCTGTAATGAATCCTGCAAACGGCACAAACAATACCAATATTTTAAATGGTTCGGGCAATGGTTTTCCTATGTATGGAACCGGCAACGTTTGGTACTTGCAAGCAGGGTACAAGCTAAAAGATAATTTCATTGGTCATACAACTCTTATGCCATATTTGGCCATACAACATGCCAATTACGAGCGACTAAACAAGGCTATGAATTTTATTGATATTGGCTGCAACTGGTTTTTGAACGGGCAAAATTTCAAACTAACGGCTGCCTATCAAAACCGACCTATTTACGATGCAGGTGGCAAACTAACGGACCACAAGGGGGCAGCATTATTACAAATGCAAGTTTTTTTCAACTAACCCTGCCTTTCTCCCATTCTATCACCACAAGTACCTTCTTATGCAGCACCCATCCTCCAACATTTCCAATATTGAACAAATATTGCACCATTTAAAACACTATTTGCCTGCACAAGCTCCTTTGAAAGATTTTGTGCACCACAATACCCTGCATGCATTTCAACAAGAATCATTTCACGAAGCGTTGAACAATGCAAGCAGCATTTTTGGCTACAAAACCTACCTATCACTTGATGAATTTAGAGGCTATTACACCGCCAAGCGCATTCATCAAAAGGCATTAATACAAGCAATTGAACGTACAAAAAGCACAATACCCACACAAGAATGGTTACATAGGCTTTTGGAAAAAAAATATCCTAGCAAACCTAAAGAGCGTATTGGCCGTTTACGAAGTTTGTGGAAAGATGTTTATTCTATCGATTTAGATGCGTTGGTACACCCTATTTTATTCAGGCTTATTTGTAGTTATTTGGATCAAGGTATTGCCATCTGGACTTTTCCGGTAAAACAAAAAGGGTTATTGGCATCTGTACAAGAAATGGAAAGAAACAGCTTTAGTAGCTTTTTTAAAACAAAGCAAGTAAAGCAACTATTACTGAACAACCAATGTGCAATTGCTGATTTACTCAAAAAGATTGTTGGTACCAACGAAGCTTTGTACGAGCAATATTTATTCGATCAACACTTTGCACATCAGGGTTGGTCGGGCATGGTATCGGCTATTGAAGAGAATCCATCTACCTTGCTTGACAGTAAAGCAATCACTTTCCACGATTTAGTTACCATTGAATTGTTGTTGGAATTAGATGCTTTATATTACAAGTTACAAGATAAGTGGCAACCACTAGACCAAAGCATCACCAACACCCAAATACCCGAACCACTATTTGCACCGGTACCTACCACCGAATTCCATGAGGTAATGCGTATTTGGCAAGAAGCTTTTGAATGGACGTACTACGATCAGGTGTTAGCAGGTATACAACAAGAAACTTTTTCGGCCAAGCCTGTAACCACAAAATCGTTCCAAGCACTTTTTTGTATAGATGATAGAGAATGTTCACTCCGGCGGTATTTGGAGCAAACCGATTCGCTTTGCGAAACATTTGCTACCCCAGGTTTTTTTGGCGTAGAATTTTACTTTAAACCCGATGAAGGACATTTTTACACCAAACTCTGTCCAGCACCGGTAACGCCCAAATACTTGGTGAAGGAAGAAAACACACATAAAAAACGCGAAATAGACGTTCATTTTAGCAAACATTCGCATTCTTTCTACTCCGGTTGGATTATTTCGCAAACACTTGGATTTTGGTCGGCTTTTAGGCTGTTAATCAATTTGTTTAAACCCTCTTTTACGCCTGCAACTGCTAGTTCATTGAAACACATGGAAAAAGCATCCACTTTAACCATTCATAATAGCGGCGAAACAGAAAAAGGACTACAAATTGGCTATACCATTGCAGAAATGGCACAAAGAGTAGAGGCTCTTTTAAAAAGTATTGGCTTGGTAAGCAACTTTGCTCCAATTGTTTATTTGGTTGGGCATGGGGCTAGCAGCGTGAACAATCCACACTATGCGGCCTACGATTGTGGCGCCTGTTCGGGAAGAGCCGGTTCGGTAAATGCACGCATTATGAGCAATATGGCCAACCATACAGAAGTAAGGAAACTACTTGCCGAAAAAGGCATTCATATACCCGATAGCACACAATTTATAGGTGCCTTGCACGATACCACTAGAGATGAAGCGGTATTTTACGACGAAGAAACGCTGTTGCCCAATAACCTATCCTTACACAAAAAAAATGAAGCTATTTTTCAGGAAGCATTGGCGCTAAATGCCCGTGAAAGATCTAGAAGATTTGAATCGATTAATACCCAACTAACCCCTCAAAAAATACATGAAAAAATAAAAATCAGATCGGTTTCTTTATTTGAGCCCCGGCCCGAACTTAATCATGCAACCAATGCATTATGCATAGTTGGAAACAGAAATATATCTAGAGGTTTGTTTTTAGACAGGCGTTCCTTTCTCAATTCATACGATTACAAAATAGATCCGGATGGACGGTACTTATTGAATATTTTAAAAGCGGTTGCCCCGGTTTGCGGTGGCATTAATTTAGAATATTATTTTTCTAGGGTAGATAATCAAAAACTAGGTGCCGGCTCTAAACTACCACACAATGTAATGGGGCTATTTGGCGTTGCCAATGGAATAGATGGCGATTTGCGCTGTGGCTTGCCAAGCCAAATGGTGGAAGTGCATGACCCAGTAAGGCTTATGGTAATTGTGGAACATTTTCCGGAAGTAGTATTGGCAACCATAAAAGAAAATGCGGCCACTTACGAATGGTTTAAAAATGCATGGGTCAACCTAGCAGTAGTAACCCCCGTTAGCAAACAAGTATATGTTTTTAGCAACGAGGAACTGAAACCCTACACGCCACTAACACAGCAAGTACCTATTATCAACAGCATAGAACCGTTACTTGCCTCTAACCAAGAAAATTTCCCTGTTTACATTTTAAACAACGAAACAGCATGATCAACTTTTTGCACTTATTATTATTAATACCACTAGCAGGCTACCTAATCAGCCTTTTGTTTTCTTCGAAAAACGAAACCGCTTTGGCATGGACAGCCTTTGTAACAGTGGGCTTACAATTTTTTCTTACCATCCTGCTGTTGCTTTGGTGGCGATTAGCAGGCCTGCCAACTTTCAATGTAAAAGATTGGGTACTTTTTCAAACGGTCGATTATAATTTTTTCTTAGATTTTTATTTTGATAAAATCACTGCAGTTTATCTATTGGTAGGAGCCGTTTTGTCATTTTTGGTAACGGTTTACAGCCGGCATTATTTGCACCGCGAAAATGGCTACAAACGATTCTTTAATACCATCTTGTTTTTCTTTTTGGGCTACAATATTGTGGTAACATCGGGCAACATGGAAACCCTTTTTATTGGTTGGGAAATATTGGGCATCTCCTCCTTTTTATTGATTTCGTTTTACCGTGACAGGTATTTACCGGTAAAAAATGCGGTTAAAGTATTTTCTATCTATCGTATTGCCGATGTTGGTCTCATTCTAGCTATGTGGATGAGCCATCATTTATGGCACGAAAACATTACTTTTTCCCAACTCAACAACCACGAAATTGTGAGTGAACATTTACAGCAACACAGTATGATTGGGTTCTGCATTGCAATTTTGATACTGATATCTGCTGCCGCAAAATCGGCACAGTTACCCTTTTCTTCTTGGTTGCCACGAGCTATGGAAGGACCAACTCCTTCAAGCGCTATTTTTTATGGTTCAATGAGTGTACACATTGGTATATTTATTCTATTACGAACCTTTCCTTTTTGGGAAAACCAAATATCTGTTCGCTGGATAATTGCCATTTTAGGGTTTACCACCAGTATTATTGCAACCGGAATTGCAAGAGTGCAATCGTCCGTAAAAAGCCAAATTGCGTATGCATCTATTGCCCAAATTGGCCTTATATTTATAGAGGTAGCTTTGGGTTTGGATAATTTAGCACTTTTCCACTTTGCGGGTAATGCATTTTTACGCACCTATCAATTGCTGATTTCTCCATCGGTAGTTAGCTACTTAATTAAAGAACAGTTTTACAATTATGTACCTAAAGCCCCCTCTATTGAGGAAATTTTGCCCAAAAAGTGGCAATATACCTTTTATATGCTTTGTTTAAAAGAATGGAATTTAGATACCACCATGCACAATTGGTTATGGATGCCTTTGAAAAGAATGGGACAATATTTAAACTTTTTAACTGTTCAAAAAACAATCGCTTTTTTTAGTGTACTTATGGGTGCCGGTATAGCTGCAATTGTTTTTGGCAGCTACTTACCCAATTGGCTGCACCATTCCTTACCTACGGCCTATTCCATTATCGGCTTGGTATTGGTGCTTAAATCTTTCACAGAGCGAAAAAGTGTGAAACTAAGTTGGCTATTGGTAATGGTAAATCACTGTTTTATTGCTTTGGCGGTTTCGTTCAACGATGCGTTTAGCAGTACTTTTATTTTAATGTATCTAAGCGGTGTATTTGCTGCGGCATTGTTGGGCTATATGTGTATTGCTCGACTCAAAAAATTGGAAAAAGAGGTGGATTTATCGCGTTTTCATGGACATTCGTACGAGCATCCCAAAATTACTTTCGTTTTCTTATTGGCATGTTTAGGTCTTACGGGCTTTCCTATTACCCCTACTTTTATTGGCGAAGATTTGGTTTATACACACATTCATGAACACCAAATGGTATTGGCTATTGCGGTTTCGTTGAGTTTAATTGTAGATGGATTAGCCGTTATGCGTATTTATGCTCGGGTGTTTTTGGGACCCCATACCAAAAGCTATCACGACATTGCATATAGGTCGTCGTAGTTGGTCAATTACGACTTACTGATGGGCTACCCGATTTGTTTGGGTTAAAGGGTAGTCCATTTTTTCATCTTCCATACCCAACAAAGTCACTTTCCCATTTTGCAAACCATAAACACCCGCTACCACTGTTAGCTTGTTTTCGGCAAACACATTTTGCAATAAGGGCGATTGCCTGATCAATTGACGGCAGGCATGCAATGCATTGGCATTTACTACATGTTCTAAGCGGTGGGCATCGTTCAATGCTATTTTCCTAACTTCATCTTCCCTACCAATACTATCTACAATTTCTTTGATATGCCCGGGAATATCGCCACCCTCTATAAAGGCTTTGACGGCACCACAATTTTCGTGTCCCATTACAAACACAAGCGATGCTTGTAAGTGTGTAACCGCATATTCAATGCTACCTATTTCTATTCCACTCAACATATTGCCGGCAGTACGCACTACAAACAAATCGCCCAATCCCTGATCAAATACAATTTCAGGCGCCACTCTCGAATCGGAACAACATACCACTACCGCAAACGGATGTTGCGACGATGCAATTTCGTGAACCCGCCCCATACTTTCATCGGGATGCCTAGCTTGTTGGTGAACAAAACGCTGATTACCATCCAACAACCGATACAATGCATCAGTTTGCGCATCGGCCTCCACTGTGGCTTTATTGGCATTGCAAGCCATGAATAAGGTAGCAACTATTAACCAAATTAATTTTTTATGCATACATACGCTTTTAATAAGTAAAGGCTATATCTACGCACCTAAGACAATCTAGTTGCAAAAATAAGTTGCTACAAGCTGTTAACTAAAACATGCATCAGAACCAAATATGACTTTCATCAGCATCCATTTGCAAAAATTAAGCAAAAGCGCCTCAAAAAACGTAGCAAAAATTTCATCTCTACCTACACACACAGTATCTTTAGCCACCTAATTACTACAGCATGAAGAAAATGTATTTTGTATTATCACTTTTTACAGTGATTGTAAACACCAATGCCCAAACACCGGCTACCCCTACCGATGCTTCTAAAAAAGAATATCGGAATTTTGCAACCCAATCTACCGACTTGGTTCATACCAAACTACAAGCCTCGTTCAACTTTGACAAAGCCTATTTAAATGGCAAATCATGGCTAACTTTAAAACCGCATTTTTATGCTACCGACAGTGTAGTACTAGATGCAAAAGGAATGAATATCAACAAAGTTAATATGGTAAAAGCGGCAACAAGTTCACCGCTTTCTTACCGTTACGATAGCCTGCAACTAGTAATCAAACTCGACAAAACGTACAAAGGTGGCGAGGCTTATACCCTATACATCGATTATACTGCCAAACCCAACGAGTATACGGCCCAAGGCAGTGCGGCTATTACCGACGCTAAAGGTTTGTATTTTATCAATCCCAAAGGCGAGGATTCTACAAAGCCAACACAAATTTGGACACAAGGCGAAACAGAGGCCAATAGCGTTTGGGTGCCCACTATTGACAAACCCAATCAAAAAACCACACAAGAATTTTACCTAACTGTACCAAAACAATATGTAACCCTTAGCAACGGGAAACTAATTTCCCAAACGCCAAATGCCAATGGAACACGCACCGATTATTGGAAAATGGATTTGCCTCACGCACCTTACTTAATGTTTATGGGCGTTGGCAACTATGCTGTAATCAAAGACAGTTATAAAGGAAAAGAAGTAAGTTATTTTGTAGAAAAAGAATATGCAAGTGTAGCTCGTAAAATTTTTGGATTAACACCCGAAATGATGCGTTTTTTTAGCGAAAAAGTGACCGGTATCGATTACCCTTGGGCCAAGTATGCCCAAATTGTGGGTCGCGATTACGTAAGCGGCGCTATGGAAAACACCACCGCTACCCTCCACCAAGAAAGTGCCCAACAAAATGCCCGCGAATTGGTAGATGCTAACCATTGGGAAAGCACCATTGCCCACGAACTATTTCACCACTGGTTTGGCGATTATGTTACCGCCGAAAGTTGGAGCAACCTTACTGTTAACGAAAGTTTTGCCAACTATAGCGAAACACTTTGGAACGAATACAAATACGGTGCCGATGCTGCTGCCGACCAAAATTTGGTGGATATGACCGGCTACCTCAACAGCAATAGTGGCAAAAAGGACCTCGTGCGCTTTTACTATTCCGATAAAGAGGAAATGTTCGATGCTGTTAGTTACAACAAAGGAGGGCGTATTTTGCATATGCTGCGCAACTACATAGGCAACGAGGCCTTTTTCAAATCGTTAAATGTGTATTTGTCTACCAACAAATTTGGAACCGGCAATGCACACAAATTGCGCTTGGCATTTGAAGCGGTTACAGGTCAAGACTTAAATTGGTTCTTTAATCAATGGTATTTTGGCAGTGGACATCCCAATGTAAGCATCACGTATCAGTACGATGCTGCTACTAAAAAAGTAGGGGTTATTGTAAAACAACTCCAAGCAGCCGAGAAAATTTTTCGTCTCCCTATCACCATAGATGTATACCAAGGAATTACTAAAAAACGCCATTTGGTTTGGGCTAGCAATGCCGCCGACACCTTTTTTCTAGACGCCGCTACCCGACCAAGCTTGGTAAATGTAGATGCCGATAAAATTTTGCTTTGGGAAAAAGAAGACAATAAATCATTGGAAGAATACATTCATCAATACAACTATGCCAAAAACTATGTTGACCGCCGCGAAGCAATAGATGCCGCCGCCAAAAACAAAAAAGAACCACAAGCTTTCCAATTGCTAATCAAAGCCCTTAACGATCCTTATTTCAAATTGCGCAACCGCACACTTAGCTACTTACAGGATACCGTACTAAGCGCTGACGCATTGGCTACTATTCAAAAAATAGCTACTTCCGACCCCAATCGCTATTGCCGCAGTTATGCCATCAATGCACTCAACAAAACGGGCAACAAAAGTTACTTACCGTTATATATTGCAGCAGTTACCGATTCTTCCTACACTGTAGCAGGTGCCGCCCTTTCAGCTATTGGCGCTATAGACGAGCAAAAAGCCATTGAGTTGTTGCCCCAACTAAAAAAAGATGCAAAGGGAGCGCTTAAAACAGCGATAGAAACCATCGAATTGCTTACAAAAGGCGATGCCGATTTTGACAATATGCACAAAAAATTTGTTACAAGTGCCGGATTACAAGAAAAATTCAATGCACTCCCTAACTATATCAGCTTTTTAGGCCGAGTTAACAATACGGTTAATTTCAAAACGGGTATAGATGCGGTGGTTGCATTCCGCAAACAAATTGAGCCTTATGGTGCGCAACTGAAACCAATGGTGAATGGTTTGATTACGGCATTGATTGCCAAAAAAACTGCTGCTAAAGCAAAAAACACCCAATTGACTACCGATTTAGATGAGCAAATTGCCTACATCCAAAAAGTAACCAAAGACTAACGGATGCATACTCAAAATAGAAAATCTATCACTGATACCTCAAGTGAAAAAATGATACAGTAGCCTAAATCGGCTGTATCGTCACCAAAAGAGCCATTCCTTTTCATATGAGGAATGGCTCTTTTTTTGGGGCTATGGGCTTACTAAAACATTGGTCAGCAACGGTTCCTGCCGGTTGTCGGTAGTCCTCGCCTCCAATCGCCCTTTGGTTGTTGGTGGCTGTGGGCTACACTGCCACCGTCAGGCAGCCCTTCATCTGTAACCCTTTGTGGCAGCATAACAAAGCAAACATTGGACATGATCCATTGCATATTTTGCTGATACATTTTTTTCAATACATATAAATAGCCGTGTTTAACAGCCCACACTAATGTGCCAACCTACCGGTAAAATCCAAGGTTGGCGATGGCTGTTCGACAAATAAAGTGTTGGTTTAAATGTATTGTAATGTGTAGAAGTGTTGATAATTAAATCCACAAGACCATCACCATTCAAATCGCCGGCAAATAAAACAGTTGCTATCGTTTCGTTGAATCCCGATGTAGTCATCAACAAACTTGTTTGTGTTCGCCCATCAATGGTAACATCGGCGTATAAACGATAGTTGGTTACCATATTGTTTTCTGTATTGATCATGCCGGTTGCATACAATTGATAGGTACCTTCTTTGTACAGAAACGTCAATTTATCATAAGGAGGCATCGGCTCTTGCTCGCTAAGTATTTTCTCTATATTGGCAATAGGCAATAGCAATCCTAATTTCGTCAGCATCAAACAAGAGTCTTTATTTTCAACAGTTACCATCCATCCCGTATTTTCCGAATCGGCATCTACGGCATCGTCGTGTACCTTATTTTTAAAAATCTTTGTTTGTGCCGTGTAGTAACCTTGTTTCCCTAAAAAAAGCCCTAACCATGTGCTACCATTTTCTACACCATCCAATTCGTTGGAGTGGTAACTTTTCGGTAACAACAGCTGCGTTGTAGCACCGGTATCGGCAGGAAATTCGTTAACAACCGGCAAAGTATCTACAGGTAATTCGACTGGTACCGAATCAGCAAGTTTCTGATTAACTACCGTTTCATTGTTTTTACAAGCTACTATCAAAAAGCTGCATAAAACAAGACTAACAACAACACCAAAGTTACATTTCATACAAAAAAATATTTATAAAAAGCACGTCCAATTGTTTACAAAAAATAAATATAGCATTTAAACCCAAATGGCAGGCTAAACGATTGGCTGCAAGAAAGTACCGCTATTGATCTGTACCAATACCCATAAAACATCGTTCAATCTGCGTTTTCCTTTATTCAAAATTGATTATTATTCACATATTCATTTGTAAACTTAAATTTGAAACAAGCATTCCTTGTTTGTAGAAAATGTGCCCAATAGTAGTAACCTAGTTGAACGGTGCCAACGCCACAAAAGCTACATAGGTGTTTCTAGCCTCTGGCTCATAACTTCTAAAAGGCTACCGTGTAGCCGCATGGCACAAATAAAATACCAATTTGTACAGAAGATGCTGGGCAAAGCAGCAGAATTATGAATCTTTCCCTCTTGCGTGTATAAAAACACCTTATTTTACATTTGTAAAGTAATTAGCAATAAATGAAGGAATACAAAAAGATAGCATTGTTGGCGTGTTGGCTAGTTGGCATGGCGCAAGTGCATGCACAGTTTAGAAAATATTCCAATGAATTTTTAAATATTGGAGCCGGAGCACGGGGTTTGGGTATGGGAGCAGCTCAGGTAGCAAGTGTGCAAGATGCAACGGCCGGTTATTGGAATCCTGCCGGATTGGTACAAGTACAGCAGCACATGCAACTAACGGCTATGCATGCCGATTATTTTGCAGGCATTGGCAAATACGATTTTGTGGCACTAGCCATACCTACCAAAAGCAACAATAGAACATTGGGCATCAGTTTTTTGCGGTTTGCAATTGACGATATTCCGAATACCCTCTTTTTGGTAGAACCGGATGGTAGTGTTAATTACAATAACATCACAAGTTTTTCGTCGGCAGATTATGCCTTTTTGCTCAGCTATAGCCAACAAATCAAAAACAGTTCCCATCAAAAACTAAGTATTGGTGGTAATGCCAAAATTATCTATCGCAAAGTGGGCAGTTTTGCATCTGCTATTGGTTTTGGCATAGACGCGGCATTGCAATACCAACACAACGATTGGCTAGCCGGCATTGTACTAAAAGATGCTACTAGTACTTTTAATGCCTGGACATTTACATTTACCGATAGAGAAAAAGAAATTTTGTACTTAACACAAAACAATATTCCACTAAAAAGTACAGAAAATACGGCACCAAGATTGGTGCTTGCCGGTGCCAAAAAAGTAAAACTTTCTAGTACATGGCAATTACTTGCCGAAGCTAACCTCAATTGTACTTTTGATGGCAAACGCAATACCCTACTGCGAACATCGCTTGTAAGCGTGGACCCTAACTTAGGTGTGGAAATAAGTAGAAAAAACAGTTTGTTTTTTAGAGGTGGAATTTCTAATTTTCAAAAAGCCCTCAGCGATGCAGACCTGAGCAATCAAAAAACAGTATGGATTTTTCAGCCATCTCTTGGAGCCGGTTTTAAAACCGGTAATGTAGCAATTGATTATGCTTTTACCAATTTGGCAAATCAATCGAGCCCTTTGTATACCCATATTTTTTCGCTGAAGATGGATTTGATTAAGAAAACAAAATAAACCAATACGTTTAATTTAAGACTATGAGGCGTTTTATTGTACTGATTTGTTTGATGATTGTTGCCAACATGGCTGCTGCTCAAACCTACAACAACGAATGGATAGATTATAATAAAACATATTATAAATTTACCATTGGGAAAACAGGCTTGTATCGCATCAACTATTCCGCATTGGTGGCTGCCAATTTACAAAATACGCCTGCTGAACACTTTCAACTTTGGCGAAATGGTCAAGAAGTAGCGCTGTATACCTCGGTAGCCAATGGCCTACTTGGAACAAACGATTTTATTGCTTTTTGGGGCGAACGCAACGATGGCAAAGCCGATAAAGCACTGTACCGAAAAGCGGAATACCAACTTAGCGACAAACTAAGTTTACAAACCGACACTGCGGCATTTTTCTTGACCGTTAACACGGTAGGAAACAATTTACGCTTGTTGTCTACTCCCAATACGGCAACCGCCACTACTGCCACCACCCCGGGTTTTGAAAACTTCTTATACACCAAAAGATTTGACTATCAAGAAATTGTAAATAGAGGCTATGCGCAAAACGTAGGAGAAAATGTCTATTCATCGTCGTACGACATTGGAGAATTTATGAGTAGTAGAGAAATTTTAAATTCTTCCCCGTATATACAAGCATTGGGCAATTTGTATGCGGTTGGTGGCAGTAAAGCCACTCTTACGGCGTCTTTTGCAGCTAACTCGTACAAAACACGTACTGCAAGGGTACAACTGAATGGCGCGATTGTACTTAACCAATCAATGTCGGGTTTTACGGCGGGTACATTTACTGCAACCAATGTAGATTTGAGTTTACTCAACGGATCTAGTGATGAACTTCGTTTCAGCATTGTAACCTCCGATAATTTTGACCGAATGGTTTGCGGATTTGTACAATTATTGTACACACGGCAATTTAACTTTGGCGGGGCATCGCAATTTGAATTTGCTTTGCCCACATTAAACAGTACCACTACTTTAGCAATCACCAATTTTACTAGAGGGAGCTCACTTCCTTTGCTGCTTGACTTAACCAACAACAAACGCTATGTAGCAGTTTTGGGTACCAATGATAGTTTAAAATTCACCCTTCAACCTGCTTCGGCAGCCAATTACGCATTGGTTAGTGAAAGTAGTTATCAAGAAATTAATCAACTAACACAAAAAAAGTTTATCAACTATCAATCAGCTAGTCAACAAGGGAACTATTTAATTATTAGCAATAAACTACTTACCAATAGCGGCACAGCGATAGAAGAATACCGTACTTATCGAAATACTACAGAGGGTGGAGGTTTTAATGCAAAAGTGTACGACATTGATGAACTGACCGATCAATTTGCGTTTGGCATCAAAAAACACCCGTTGGCAATTAAAAATTTTGTGCGCTTTGCCAACAACATTTTTGGTACTAAACCTGCTTTTGTGTTGTTAATTGGTAAAGCCACCACCTACGATCAGTATCGGCTCAATCAATCTTCACCGAATATTGACAGGTTGAACTTAGTACCCACTTGGGGCTGGCCGGCATCGGATGTACTACTTGTGTCCGACGATGTACAGCCAATAGCAAGTGTACCGGTAGGTCGCTTATCGGTAATTAGCAATGCCGAGGTGGCAGATTACTTAACCAAACTAAAGCAATACGAACAACAACAAGCATCTACCATACAAACGATACAGGCCAAAGCATGGACCAAGCAGCTAATTCATGTAGCCGGAGCCAATGATGCCAATTTGGATGCTACACTAACTAGCTTTTTACGTGGCTATGAAAACATTATCAAGGAACCCTCATTTGGAGGTACAGTAGCCAATTTCAACAAAAGTACCACAGGAGCAGCCACGGCAGCCGCTACCCAACGTCTTGCCAATTTGTTTAACAATGGCATTAGTTTAATTGGTTATTTTGGACACTCGGCAGCCACTACACTAGATTATAACCTTAACGATCCTAGTGTTTATGATAACACCGGCAAGTATCCGCTATTTTTAGTAAATGGTTGTAGTGCAGGTAACATATACGATTTTGATGAAGCAAGGTTGAATGTAATTACTTCCCTTTCGGAAAAGTTTGTGCTTGCTGCTCAAAAGGGCACTATTGGCTTTATAGCTAGTACCCATTTTGGGCTTACCTCCTATTTAGATACCTATTCGACCGGGTTTTACAAATCGTTAGATGAGTCAGGATATGGTAAATCGCTCGGTAGCAATATGATTGCAGCAGAAACGACACTTAAAAATACGTCCGGTAACTTTAGTGACTATTTTTCTAGACTGCATGCCGAAGAAATGGTTTTGCACGGCGATCCAGCCATCAAAATCAATTACCACCCCAAACCCGATTTTGTGGTAGAAGAACCACAGGTATCCGTTAATCCAGCCATTTTATCGGTTGCTGACGCATCTTTTACCATTAAAGCTGTTTTGTACAACATTGGCAAAGCCACCGGCGATAGTTTACAAGTATCTATCAAAAGAAGGTATCCGAATGGCGAAACGGAAAACCTGTTCAGCGGAAAAATCAAATCGATTCCGTACATGGATAGCATTCAGCTAACGGTACCAATTGTTGCGAGTAGAGACAAAGGCAGCAACAGTATTATTGTAACACTAGATGGAAACAATGAGTATGATGAAATGAGCGAACAAAACAATACGGTTACCAAAACATTTGTGGTATTCGACAACGAATTGCGCCCTATTTATCCTTATCAGTACGCCATTATCAATACGCCTAATGTAACCTTACAAGCGTCTACCGCTAACCCTTTAAGCGGACAGCAACAATATGTGGTAGAAATAGATACTACTGTATTCTTTAATTCACCCTTAAAATTGAGTAGCAACATTACCTCAAAAGGTGGAATAGTTGCTTACACACCTTCTTTAGTATTGCAAGACAGCATGGTATATTATTGGCGTGTAGCACAAATACCCACGAGTGGTGCCATTCGGTACAACAATGCTAGTTTTGTTTACCTCAAAAACAGCGCTACCGGTTTCAATCAATCGCATCTATACCAACACACAGCATCGGCAACTGATAAAATTGTATTGGATAGCAATAGCCGACAATGGCAGTTTACCCGCCACGAATCTTTGTTGCAGATAACACATTCCATCTTTCCAACAAGTGGCACCGAACCATCCGATTTTCAAATAACACTCAATGGACTTCGGGTAACACAAAGTGCTTGTGTAGGTAGTTCCATTATCTTCAACGTATTTGATCCTTTAACCCTCAAACCTTATTACAACCAAGCGGTTCCCTCCACTACAAGCAGTGGCACTAACGGTGGGTTCATGGGCACCGGTAATGCTTGCGATTTTATTGGCACAGGGTACAATTTTGAAATAAGCATTTCGGATACCGCCGGCCGACGCAAACTGCGCGATTTTATGGATTGGATACCCGATAAAGCATTTGTAACAGCCAGAATGATTTACGACGACGGACGGACGCCTCTAGTAGATGTATGGAAGAGTGATGCTGCTGTTTATGGCGCTACAAATACATTATACCATCGCCTAAAAAATGCCGGATTTACCGATATCGATTCCATCAATGTACCAAGAACATGGGCATTGGTATACAAAAAAAACGACAATAGCTTTAAACCCATCTACAAATACACAGCCGGTTTACATGATCGGTTTATTTTAAACGCCAACTTTATTGCCCCCGATACCATAGCTACCATTACCTCCCCCACTTTTGGCCCCGCAAAAGCTTGGAAACAATTACTATGGCAAGGAAATGCTTTAGAAACCGCAAGTGCCGATGAAGCCACAATTGATGTTGTAGGCGTAACAGCAGCGGGAACCGAAACAACGTTATTAAACGCCACTTTAGAACAAAAAACACTAAATATCAACACTATAGACGCTGCACAATATCCTTATATAAAACTAATCATGCACAATAAGGATAGCCGCACTATTACGCCTTACCAACTGCGTTACTGGCGCTTGTTGTACGATGCAGTTCCGGAAGGCGCTTTAGCCGCTAACCTACAGTATGCTTTTAAAGACACTGCCGAAGCAGGCGAAATACAGCATTTGGCTATTGCATTCAAAAACATTAGCCAAGTAGCTTTTGCAGACAGCTTATTAGTCAATGTACAAGTGCAGGATAAAAACAACGTCATTACTACTTTGCCTTCGCAAAAAATAAAGAAACTGAGTCCCGGAGATACGGCTATCATTCATGCTGCTATAGACACGCGCAACTTTTCCGGCAATAACACCCTATATGTAGAAGTAAATCCGAACAGCTTGCAACAGGAACAATTCCATTTCAACAATTTTTTATACGCTAACTTTTTTGTTACAAGCGACAATATTAAACCGGTGCTTGAAGTCACCTTTGATGGTACGCACATTTTAAACAACGATATTGTATCGGCAAAGCCGGCCATCAAAATACACTTGAAGGACGAAAGCAAATTTCAGCTTCTCAACGACACATCGCTGATTAGCGTACAATTGCGATATCCTGATTACAGCACCAAACGTTTCCGATTCGATTACGACACCCTGAAGTTTACCGCTGCAACTGCTAATAACAATACCGCTATTGTAGATTTTAGTCCCTTTTTATCGCAAGATGGCAATTACGAATTGTATGTAAAAGGCAAAGACAAAAGCGGAAATGCTAGCAGCATACAAGAATATCGAGTAAGCTTTAATGTGTACAATCAACCGGCCATAAGCAATGTATTCAACTATCCCAATCCATTTACCACTTCCACAGCTTTTGTATTTACCCTTACCGGTAGCGAAGTGCCCCAAAACATGAAAATTCAAATATTGACGGTAACCGGAAAAATAGTGAGAGAAATAACGAAAGACCAACTAGGGCCCATTCACATTGGCAACAACATTACCCAATACAAATGGGATGGAACTGATGCTTATGGCAACCAATTGGGCAATGGCGTATACCTTTATAGGGTAGTTACTAGCCTCAATGGCAATCGGATGGACAAACTAAATACCAAGGAGGTTTTTGGCAACGGAGCCGATACCGATAAATATTTTAAAGCAGGATACGGTAAAATGTATTTGATGCGGTAGCTTTGCAGCATGAAACAAGCTGGCTTTGGCACTCGGGTGCTCAATTTTGTGGTAGATACCATTGTTGTTTTTTTAATCAGTTTTGCATCCATTAAGGGTTACAACTTTTATGTGCTGTATTATGGAATGCTACCGCTCAACTTTGGTTGGTTCTTTTTTGGGACCATGGTGGTATATTATTTTGTTTTTGAAGCTTTGTTTTCCAGAACTGTTGGCAAATGGCTAACCTATAGCAAAGTAGTCAACCTACAACACCAAAAACCTAGTATTGGGGCTATATTGCTACGAAGCATCGCACGTATCATTATTTTGGATAGTTTTTTTATTCCTTTTCTAGACAAAACTTTGCACGATTACCTAAGCAAAACTCAAGTAGTGCAGGCATAACCAACCTTGGGCAACTTTCATTTATGACGCGCAATGCATCCCCTCCAACAACGTTTTTTGTACACTTACATTCAGTTAGGGGCATTGCAGCACTATTGGTAGTAGCCAACCACATAGCTGCAAAAAAATCTTTCTTTCCGGCTATTCCCTACTGCGGCTTAGACACTTTTTTTGAACATACGGGTGTTTTGGGTCTAACTATTTTCTTTTGCCTCAGTGGTTTTCTCATCACACACTTATTACTAACCGAACAGCAAACAAAGGGCAATATTTCGGTAAAAAAGTTTTACATACGCCGGGCACTGCGCATTTGGCCATTGTATTACCTCATTATTTTACTGGGGCATTTTCTATTGCCTATGTTGGTCAATAGCCAATTTGAGGGAGGACAGCCAAGCCAATACTTTGCCGTAAAATCCCTTTTGTACCTGTTATTACTACCCAATTATGTACTTTTTTTGTTCAAACCGCACAATCCTTATATCGATGTTACTTGGTCGGTTGGGGTGGAAGAACAATTTTATTTGCTATGGCCTTGGATCATAAAATACACCAAGCGCCTTGTTTGGGTATGTGGCATACTCATTTTATTACAAGCTTTAGCCGAAGTAGCTACCCATTTTCTTGCCCAAAAACCACTTTATCAAACCACTTGGTACTTTGCCAATAAACTCTTTCGTGCCTTGGAGTGGACCCGTTGTGGATATTTTGCTTGTGGTGCCTTAGCTGCATTTTGGCTGCATCATCCGCCAAAATGGTTGTCGGCAGTCGTTCGGGTTGCGCCATTCATTTTTTTAGCATCCGTATGTTGGGTATGGCATCACCCCTATTTGCTTCATTATTTATTGTTAGCAATGATCTATAGCATTTTTCAAATTTGGTTGGTACAACAGCCCAACAATCAACCAAACGCCCTAGGTAACCTACTGCAATGGCTGGGCAATATCAGCTACAGTTTGTATTTGTGGCATTGCATGGTAATCATTGGGGTATTTGCAATTGTCAGTGCCTATTGGCCCAACACACCTGGAGCTGCTTGGTTGGTATATCCTATAGCTATCAGCTTTGCTAGTGGAATATCTTCCTTATCATATACCTATTTTGAAAAATATTTCATACACCTTAAAAACAAATACGGGATAAGGTAGCAATCCTTTTTCTCCTGATAAATCCACTATTTTTTTATACTATATGAGGGCGTTCCCCTTCGGGTCGTGCTTTTCGCTCATACTCCTCGCCGTCACCTTTCAGGATGCCGGCTGTGGGGTAACCGCTTCAATCACTAACGCTAAAAAAACTATTACTTCCAAACTCATACCTACACCTTTCATCTATCGCTACAACAATAGGATTGCTTATCTATTTTCGCAATTCACAAGGTAGTTGCCGCTGCAATGTTTTACTTTCGCAACCAAGTACATATTTACCAATCTAGATTATTCTTTATTCCCTATTTATTACCATTATGGCAAAAATTGGCATCAATATCGCAACAGGCAGTTTGCAACAAGCAGAAATGATTGTAGGTATCGATCTAGGTACTACCAATAGTTTGGTGGCCATCATTCATCCCGAAACAAAACAACCCATTGCTTTAAAAGAATTCAATACAAGCAGTTTGGTACCAAGCATTGTTCATTTTGATGCACATGGCAATGCTACGGTGGGCGAAGAAGCGAAGCTATTTTTAGAAACAGAACCTCAGAACACCATTTTCAGTGCCAAGCGCCTCATGGGACGTAGCTACAACGATATTAAAAACAATGCCGACTTTTTTACCTACAAAGTAATTGACGACAATACCGAAAGTTTGGTAAAAGTACAGGTGGGTAACCAATTTTTTTCCCCTATCGACTTAAGTGCGTTTATATTAAAAGAGCTTAAACAACGTGCCGAACACATTTTAAAAACCCCGGTAACCAAAACAGTTATTACTGTTCCGGCCTATTTTAACGACGCCCAAAGGCAAGCCACACGCGATGCCGGAAAACTAGCCGGATTAGATGTGCTTCGAATTGTCAACGAACCCACCGCAGCTAGTTTGGCCTATGGCTTAGGTTTAGATAGCCAAGAAGAAAAAACCATTGCCGTGTACGATTTAGGAGGCGGCACATTCGACATTTCTATCCTTAAAATTACCAATGGTATTTTTGAAGTTTTAAGCACCAATGGCAACACCTACTTGGGTGGCGATGATTTTGACAGAGCAATAGTAGCTTATTGGTTGCAACTTTTACAACTGCCCGATACCATTTTACAAACCAACCAACAACTTTCGCAAGGATTGCGCTTACGTGCCGAAGAAGCAAAAAAACACCTAAGCCAACATGCAGAATATACTACACAACTAAACGAGTATACCCTTACCATTACCAAACAAACCTTCGAGAAGCTAATTACACCATTGGTTCAACAAACCATTGAATGCTGTACCAATGCACTTGCAGATGCACGTTTGCGCACAAAAGAAATTGACACAGTGGTGATGGTAGGAGGAAGTACACGTGTTCCAATAGTGAAACAGTTGGTGAGTCAGTTTTTTGAACAGCCGGTTAACGATTCTGTTAACCCCGACGAAGTTGTAGCACTTGGTGCGGCTATTCAAGCCGATATTTTGGCTGGAAACAACAAAGATTTTTTACTATTAGATATTACTCCGTTAAGCTTGGGCATTGAAACAATGGGCGGCTTGATGGATGTATTGATTCCTCGAAATTCCAAAATACCCACAAAAGTAGGACGCCAATATACTACCCAAAAAGATGGCCAAAGTGGCATGCGTATTTCGGTATACCAAGGTGAGCGCGACTTGGTGAGCAATAACAGAAAATTGGCCGAATTTAATCTTACAGGTATTCCGGGTATGCCGGCGGGTTTACCCAAAGTAGAAGTAAGCTTTTTAATAAATGCCGATGGCATTTTGGTGGTTACAGCCAAGGAATTGCGCAGTGGGGTTGCACAAAGCATAGAAGTAAAACCACAATACGGCCTTACTGATGAAGAAGTAGAAAATATGCTGCTTGATAGCATTACACATGCAAAAGATGATATTGCCATTCGGGCATTGGTAGAAGCCACCACTGAGGCGGAACAAATATTGGATGTAACGGAAAAATTTCTTTCCAAAAATCGTCAATTAATTTCCAACAGCGAATTAGTTAGTACTGCACAAGCCATGCAAAACCTACAAATGGCATTAACAATGAAAGATAAAAACCTCATTCAATCAAAAATTGAAGCACTAAACGAAATTACTCGCCCCTTTGCGGAACGTGCAATGGACGAAGCAATTAGCGGTGCTATGAAAGGAAAAAGTATCTTGTAGTACTGTTATATTTGACACCAAGGATATAAAAATTCATCCGGCAAAACCAAATGGAAGAGCTTTTCAGCACACTGATTGTCCATTTACCAGCCTATCGTTATTCTTTCATTAATCGAATACGGTGTTTTCCAAGCAGGTTGGTAACAGTAATATAGTAAACCCCTTTGGTCAAGGAGCGTAACAAAACCACCGGATTCACCGCATTTCCAAAAGTTTTGGTGGTTACCATAACCCCACGGGCATCGGTTACAGCAACTTGCTGAATACCTTTACCCACAATTGTTACACTATTTGAAGCAGGATTGGGATAGATACTCGGAGTACTTGTAGCCTCAAGCGCACTGAATGGCAAAGTATTCGAATAATGAATTGCTCCATCAAAATCGCGAATCTGCAAGCGATAAAAGAGACTACTCGTTGCAATTGCATGGCTATCTACAAAAGCATAGTTGGCACAACATCCTGGCTGCACTATCAAACTACCGATAGTTACAAACACATTATTGCCAACACTTTTTTGAATATCAATGGCTTGTGCATTTATTTGATTCACTGCCTGCCAAGTTAACTTAGCACCTAATGGCACTGCTGCCACTGCAAACGACCGTATTTGCATGGGCAAAATTGCATCAGCCACCCTTCTAACATTGTTATTGTCGGCATCGGCTATGTATATCCTCCCTAGGCTGTCTACGGCGATGCCATAAGGTGCATTCAATTGCGCATTAATGGCCAATCCTCCATCGCCCAAGGCTCCTTGATTTCCATCTCCGGCTATAGTAGCAATGATGCTATCACCTACCATTTTACGCACACGACGGTTGCCCCAATCAGCTATATATACTGCATCAGCACCATCTATGCCAATTCCGTATGGAAAAACAAAACTTGCATTTATAGGCAATCCCCCATCGCCTTTAAAATCATAATCACCATTACCCGCAACGGTATAAATATCGCCTAACCCATTTATTTTTCGCACCCGATTGTTAAACGCATCGGCTATGTATATTTCACCCTTTGTATTTACCGCCACTGAGTAGGGCATATTGAGTGATGCCAACACCGCTTTATTGCCATCACCGGTAAAATTTTTGTTACCGTTTCCGGCAATAGTGGTGATAATGCCATCTGTTGCCACTTTGCGTATTCGGTTGTTTTCGGCATCGGCAATATAAATCTGTCCTTTTTGGTCAACTGCTACCCCCCTTGGACTATTGAGTCCTGCACTAATTGCATCGGCACCATCGCCTCTATACAAGGGCAATCCTATTCCCGCAATGGTACTGATAAATCCATTGGCGTTTACTTTGCGTACACGATGGTTGGCCCAATCGGCAATAAAAACATTGCCATCGGCATCTACAGCAACGCCTGTTGGTTGATTGAGCGAGGCATTGATTGCTAGCCCTCCGTCGCCACCGTAACCTCTGATACCATTACCTGCAAACGTAGTAATGGTATGAGTAGCTATTGTTACTTTTCTAATTCGGTTGTTTCCCGCATCTGCTATATACAAGTTCCCTTCTTTATCCACTGCTACCCCAACTGGTGTTATCATTTTAGCCGCTAAAGCATTGCCAGCATCGCCACCAAAACCTTCCTCACCGCTACCTGCGTAGGTGATGATGGTTTGTTGTGCAATTACATCAGTGGTTAAAAGTTCAAAAGAAACCAATAAAACCAATAGGCGAAATACGATAGACCACTTATTGTAGCAATTAGCAGGAGTAGATAATTTGTTCATTAGGTATAGGCATTTTACGAACTTAAAAATATCTTAAAAATGTAGAAAATACAAGTAATCAGTAATTTTTTTGTTCAGATTAGCCCCTAACACTCTAAATATACAATAAAAGTAGCCCCATTGCCTAAAATAAAAAAGGAAACCTGCTAGTTCCCTTTTCATTAAAATTATTTATTTATTGAGTATTTCGTGTCCCAATTTGTCGCGTTTGGTTTGCAAGTATTTTTGGTTGTGTTGGTTAGGTACTATTTCGATAGGCACTATTTCTACAATTTCAAGTCCATAGCCTTTTAACCCGGCTCTTTTTCGTGGATTGTTGCTCATCAAACGCAATTTGGTAACTCCAAGAGAGCGAAGCATTTGAGCCCCTACGCCATAATCGCGCTCGTCCATTCCGAAACCGAGGTGCAAATTGGCTTCTACGGTATCCATACCCTCTTCCTGTAGTTTGTAGGCCTTTAGCTTATTGATTAATCCAATACCTCTTCCTTCCTGATTCATGTACAAAATAATCCCCTTACCTTCTGCTTCCACTTTGCGCATAGCTTTGTGTAGTTGTTCGCCACAATCGCAGCGAAAACTTGCCAAAATATCGCCGGTAAAACAACTACTGTGCACCCTTGTAAGTACCGGTTCGTTGGGTAGCCACTCACCTTTAATCATAGCCAAATGTTCGCCCCCATTGGTTTTGTCTTTAAAGGCAACCAATTTAAAATGGCCATATTGTGTAGGCATATCTACCCTAACCACTTCTTCAATGAGCGAATCCGCCTTCAGGCGATACTCAATTAAATCTTTTATTGAAATAATTTTCAGGTCGAACTTTTCAGCAATTTCTATCAACTGTGGTAACCTTGCCATAGAACCGTCCTCGTTCATTACTTCCACAAGTACACCTGCGGGTTCAAAACCAGCAAGTCGAGCCAAATCTACCGTTGCTTCGGTATGACCTGCCCTGCGTAAAACCCCACCTGTTTTGGCGCGCAAAGGAAAAATATGACCCGGGCGTCCTAATTCGGCAGCTTTTGTATCCGGATGAACGAGTGCTTGAATGGTTTTGGCGCGATCATGTGCCGATATACCGGTGGTAGCACCTTGTCCAATAATATCTACCGATACGGTAAAAGCTGTTTCATGTAGCGAAGTATTTGACGTAACCATTGGGGCAAGATCCAATTCTTTACACCTTTCTTCGGTTAAAGCAACACATATAAGCCCTCTTGCTTCTTTGGTCATAAAATTGACTACTTCGGGCGTTGCAAAACGAGCCGCAATGATAAAGTCGCCTTCGTTTTCACGATCTTCATCGTCAACCACAATCACCATTTTACCATTCCTAATATCGTTAATACCTTCTAATACAGAATTGAGCATGCAAATAATTTAAGTTGCAAATTTACAGATAGCCAACGGAACGGCACAAAGTAAAATGAATTGATTTCTGTAATCGTAAAAGCGAAAGGACTGTTTTTTTCAAATCAAAATATTCGAAAAATACAGATACGATAATGTAGTAACAAATTGTTAATACAATGTTAGAATGAAGCCACAAAAAAGTTGTTTCTTTGTTAAAGAAAACTTAAAGCTTATGATTATTTTAAAAAAACATTTTGCATTGTGGGTTTTAGCTGCTGTGCTGCTTCCCATGCTATCGTTTGCACAAGTTACAACCGGTAGTATTTCGGGTACTGTAAAAGACAACAAAAGTATTCAACTTGCTGGCGCTACGGTGGAAGCAGTTCACGAGCCATCAGGTTCTAAATATAAAACCACTACATCGTCTTCTGGTAGGTTTAACTTTCCTACACTCAGAGTTGGTGGCCCCTACACTGTAACGGTAAAATATGTAGGCTTTGCTACCGAAAGCATTAAAGATTTATTTATTCAACTCGGCGAACCAACAATTATTGATATTGGTTTAACCGACAGTAAGTCGAATACGTTGAAAGAAGTAGTTGTGACCGGCGAAGCCAAAAAGGGTGCGCTGATTTCAAAAGACAAAAAAGGAGTTAGTACCAATATTGGCAAGCGTTTACTAACGAGTATGCCAACTCTCAACAGAAGTATTACCGACTTTACCAAACTTACTCCACAATCTAACGGCACTTCTTTTGCAGGTCAAGACAACCGTGCTATCAATTTTACATTGGATGGTTCTATCTTCAATAATTCATTTGGGTTGCAAGCCTTAAATGGCAGCCAAACCAACTCTACTCCTATTTCGTTGGATGCGATTGAAGAAATTCAAGTGAACCTATCTCCCTATAACTTAAAAGAATCAGGATTTACAGGTGCTAGTATCAATGCTGTAACCAAAAGTGGTACCAACACTTTACATGGTACTGGTTTTTACAACATGCGTAACGAAGGTTTGGTAGGTACAAAAGCCGGATCAGATGGCAAACAATCTGTTGTTACAACAGCTTTTGATGTTAAGCAATTTGGCGTAAGCTTTGGTGGTCCAATTTTAAAAAATAAATTATTTTATTTTGTCAATTATGAAGGCGAAAGAAGAACAGACCCTGCCACTACTTATGTTGCCAATAACGGAACTAATACAGGAGGTGGCAATGTTAGCCGTGTAACTGAGTCTGACTTAAAGGACTTATCTGGCTATTTAAAGGAAAAATTAAATTACAATACCGGTCGTTATCAAGACTATCCCTATTTAACATCTAGCGACAAAGCCGTAGTTAAAATAGATTACAACATTAACGACAAGAACAAATTGAGCATTCGCGGAAATGCCTTAAAATCGAAAAGAGATATTAGTATTAACAGTACCGGAGTAATCGTGGGCACCCGTAATAGCGGTGTTAACTCTATGGTTTACGAAAATGCTGCCTATGAACAAAACAACGATTTGTACTCTATTATAGGCAACCTTAGC
>JAIXOS010000068.1 GCA_027486695.1 Chitinophagaceae bacterium
CCATAGTACAAGCATCGTACTGCATCATACACATGACATTTATTTCTGGCTCTCCTTTGTACACATTAAAGTACGGGGTTCCTTGGAATATATCGCCTGCATCTAATAACAACACATGTTCTACTTCCTGCCGCACTTGAGCAATAACCGCAGCTCTAGCAGCGACTCCTCCCATGCCTTGGTTTTTACTTCCATCCATAGGAAATGGCTCCAAACGGCTGTGCACATCATTTGTATGTAAAATGGTAAGGGTATGCGCATCTGTCCATTCGTCAACAGCGCCAAATGAAGGCAACGAGGCTGTTAAAAAAGCTCCCGCACAAAGAGCCGACTGTTTGATAAATATTCTGCGTGTGTTTTTATCTTGCATATACAACTCTATTTTGTGAATTTGCGTCGATTGACTGTCCTGATTGGGTATAATTTTCTACGTAGGTAATAAGCGCATCGCGCAAAAGATACCCTCTATTGAGTGTAGGAATTTTTTTGAGCATAAAACAATCATCACCTCCATTAGCTATATAATCAGAATTTGCTATTACATACATTTTACCAGACTGCAAAGGCTCATTATTAACGATTACATTAACCGCTTTTTTCTCTTTGATACCCATAGTAATACCGCTCAATGGCCATCCCCCTTTTTCTGCAACCCTATTTAAAAAGGCTTGTAATGTGTCGCCCGGAACAACTTGCAATACAATCAGGTTATCGAAGGGCATTATTTCAAAAATTTTACCAACAGTAACTTCGCCTTTGGGCAAATAGGATCTTATGCCTCCATAGTTCACAAAAGCAGCATCTACTTTTGTATCAAACTTTTTTTCGGCCATTGCTTTCATACAATCTGCCATAAAATTTCCCAACCCACTTTCCGGCTGTTTTTTGGTCATGCCGTTGGCAGAAAAACCAATTACCTTATTCATTGTTTTACCAATACTATCTGCATAAGGCCTCAATAATTTATACAAACCACTATCAACATTTCCGTTACTGCTAATTCGATACACATCGGAAGCAACTGCTACTTTTTGTGCAATGGAACCCAACGACAATTGTACCACCACCACAAACGAGAGCAAAATTTTGACTTTCATCATGTTTATCAATTCAAAATATTAAAAATAATGTTTAAAAAAGACACCTCTTATCATTTTTCGCACAGTTAAAGTACAACTTTTAAGTTTGAAAAAGCTGACCAAACTAGCAAATTCAAAAATAAATTACCATCCTGGCTACAAGTAAAAAATTTCAATCACAGCAATGCGCAAAAGCCTATTTTTGTCAGCTAATATTATTGAAACATGAGTTTTGAAATTACCGGCAAGTTAGTTGCCAAATTTGAAGAAGTACAACGGTCTGCCACCTTTAAAACAAGGGAATTTGTAATTGAAAAAAGTGAAGAAATTGGCGGAAGACCCATTGTAAACTATATAAAATTTCAATGTGTACAAGATAAAACAGCCATGCCTGACCGTTTTGCTATTGGCGATGATGTTAAAGTGCAATTTAATATCAAAGGGACCAAATGGGTAAAAGACGGCAGAGAAAACTACATCACAAATTTGGATGCTTGGCGCATGGAAACCGTAAAACTTAGTCAACAAGCTCCACCACCACCTGCCAACAACTTTAGTGCAATTCCTCCCGCTTCTGATGCTGTGGACGACCTGCCTTTTTAGTTAAACGGGAGCTTACATATCATTTATTAAAGTTGATTACAATATCATAGGATAAATACCTATCTATTATGCAACAAAGTATCCAATTACAGCTTACACCGTCGCAACACAACAATCCAATACAGTTAAGAGCCATTATTGCGGAAACGCTTGGCTATCCTGAATCGGCTATTACAGGCTTTTACAAACTTAAGCAATCCATCGACGCACGTAGCAGATCGCAAATATGGTTCAACATTACCTTTCAGGTGTATATTAATGAACCTTTTGAAGAAAGAAAGATAAAACACATTTCTTTTCAGCCACTAAAACCACAGTCGCCAAAAGTGATTATTGTTGGTGCCGGACCGGCAGGCTTGTTTGCAGCACTTAAATTATTGGAGCATGGCATACAGCCAATCATTGTTGAAAGAGGTAAAGATATTAGGTCTAGAAGGCGCGATTTAGCTGCCTTAAACAAACAAGGCAGCGTGAATCCTGAAAGCAATTATTGTTTTGGAGAAGGGGGCGCGGGCACTTATAGCGACGGTAAACTATACACACGCAGTAATAAACGAGGTGATATCAATAGAATATTAAACTTGTTTGTTCAATTTGGTGCTTCTGAACAAATTTTATTTGAGTCGCACCCACATATCGGCACCAACAAATTACCCCATATTATTACCAATATGCGGGAAGCGATTATTGGAAATGGAGGTATTGTGTTGTTTGAAACAAAAATGACGGACCTTATTTTGAAAGATAACCGTGCAATTGGTATTTCAACACCGCATGGCGAACAGCTTTTTGCAGATGCCGTCATTTTAGCAACCGGTCATTCGGCAAGAGACATATTTGAATTACTGCACGAAAAGCAAATATTGATTGAAGCAAAGCCCTTTGCACTTGGCATTAGAATAGAACATCCACAAAATATAATTAATAATATTCAATACCATTGTAGCAATGAAGATGCAATGACTTATCTGCCACCCGCATCCTACAGCCTTGTACATCAAGCTAATGGCAGGGGCGTATTCAGTTTTTGTATGTGCCCAGGCGGCATTATTGCACCGGCAGCTACCAATCCTAACGAACTAGTAGTGAACGGATGGAGCCCATCCAAACGCAACAATCCTTTTGCCAATAGTGGCATGGTGGTTACTGTTAGTATGGATGATGCTATACATTATTTCAAAAACCAAGATAACCACAACAAAAAAAAATCAGTAATTGCAACCCCATTAACCCTAATGCAATTCCAAGCGGCAATAGAACAGCGGGCATTTTCAGAAGGTGGCGGCAACCTTGTTGCTCCTGCTCAAAGGATGGTTGATTTTTGCAACAACAAAGTATCCACCAACATGCCCGATTGCAGCTACTTACCGGGAGTACAATCGAGTGCCTTAACCAATGTTCTTCCAAGTTTTATCGTTACAACATTGCAACAAGGCTTAAAAGCCTTTGGCAATAAAATGAAAGGATATTATACCAATGAAGCACTACTTGTGGCAACGGAAAGCAGAACATCTTCTCCGGTACGCATACCAAGAAACACCGATACGCTACAGCATCCACAAGTGGCGAATCTATTCCCATGTGGTGAAGGAGCAGGATATGCGGGTGGCATTGTAAGTGCAGCTATGGATGGAGAACGTGTGGCAGATGTTATCATCCAACAATTACAAAATTAGTTGTATTGTTAGCTTATACCCGTTTGCCCATAACAATTTATCCATCGTGTACACAATGCGTTAAAAGAAAACCTATTTGTAAGGAAGGAGATATAAGTATGAAAAGAAATGCGCTATAAAAAAATGCGACAATACGCGCTTACCACAGCATTATA
>JAIXOS010000397.1 GCA_027486695.1 Chitinophagaceae bacterium
GATAAATTACTTTGTACGGCATATGCTTTAAGAAAATCTAATTCATCGCAGCTAACTTCAAATAATTTACTTAATCCATCGTGTGTTGCAAACATTAACTGACCAAAACCTTCAATATCGTCTTTGGCTAGCAATTCGCAAGCCAATTGTACCCTTGCAATTTCTTGTACCACGTAAGTTGCTCTTTTGATGGTATCTGCCGGCAACAAGTCTTTCACCGCTTCTACTTGCGAAAGAGTAACATCTCTGTACGATTGTATAGCTGGAAATTTTTCCTTTAAAAGCGCATACGCATTGTCACATTCTTGTCTTCTTGTGTTATAAGCGGAACTTCCCAAGGAATGTTTTACCGCTGTATCGCAAAGTACAATATCGTAATTGGGAGCTAAAAATGGCACATATTGGTAATCGAGCGATTGACAATCGAGCTTGATCACGGAATTGGCTTTTCCAAAAGTGCTCGCAAACTGATCCATAATACCACAATTCACACCCACAAATTGGTTTTCTGCTAGTTTGGATAGTTGTACTATCTGCAATCTTGACAAGCCTAAACCAAACAATTCGTTTAAAGCAAATGCAACGCCACATTCCAAAGCGGCTGAGGACGATAATCCCGCACCTGTGGGAATATTTCCACCAAAAGCACATTGAAACGGTTGCAATGCACCTCCTCAAAGTTGAATTTGTTGAATTACCCCTAGCACATAATCGGGCCAACCCAAAGTGGAATGTTCAAGTGTATGCAAACGAAATTGGAAAGATTGACCAAAATCGGCGGCTACCAAAGTACACACATCATTTTCTGTATTGGCAGAAATAGCAATTTCGATAGATTTATTGATACTTGCAGGTAATACAAAGCCATCATTATAGTCTATATGTTCACCTATCAAATTAATTCTACCCGGTGAGTTAACTAGTAAAGATGGTGCATGATGAAAGTACTCCTGAAATTTGGCTGAAACTTGACTCATAAAAAGCAGATTAGACAATCAGATATGTATTATTATTTAATTAAATAGCTTGGCAAAGATGCTATAAAATAATAGAACAAAAAAGGAGAAAGCGCATAAAATAAGTCAAGTAGGCATTTTTGAAATAAAACGTTCCCAAAAAGTAAATTTATTCGACTAATAATTGGAAAAAGTTCGGCTACGATTGATTCTTAAATCGCGCAAAATGCCACTCTTGGGATTTATGGTAATATTAAAGGAGCGATACAACCCTACAGGCGAAACATTAATTGCCATTTGCCAACAGTGCATTTCCCTAGTTAGGTACATGGATATTTGTTGAATTTTTCCGCTTGAAAAGTCCATAAAGCCACTGCTGCCAATTTTCCATTTAGGAGAAATGCTAAAATCGCCATTGAAATTCAAGCTGCTGAACGTAGTAATTTTGTATTTGTAGTCGCTGCCAAGTTGGTTGGTAAAATTAAGGGAGTAGCTTAAATTAGCACTCCACGGAATATCAAAGTCGGTAAATTCAGCAGGGCTAGATCGAGCATATTGCAATTGCCGTTGTTGTTCTTCCGTGGTCATATACGGATCGTATGGAAGGCTTTTGTCTTTTTTTTCTTTACCGTCTTTTGCTTTACTAGCGAAAGAGGTGGATATAGCAATATTACCACTCGTAATTCGCCCGGGTTTAAAGCGAAGGGCGTTCCAAAGCAATGTTTTTTTCCTAAAACCGGCACTATCAACATCGTAAGGATCCAAAACAAACCCTGCTGTAATATTTACTTTACCAAAAAGTGTACTACGTGCATAAAAGTTAAAAGGCGATAAAGCGAAACTATCTGCCATTAAGTTATAGGAAGATGTAAATCCGAATCCATCAATTAATTTTATTTTTTTGATACCATTTTCTGAGGTGTCGGTTTTACTTTTCACCTTCATTTCCAATAAGTTGTCTATTCCAAAACTAAATCCGCCAAACTTTCCTTCGCTGTAAGTACCGGGCAGCACACCGTCGAATTGCGAAAAACGCATAGTTCTTCCCGAAGTATCAATTTGTGTAGTATAATAGGTGTTTCCAGCTAAGTCAGGCTTATAATTTAAACTAAATGAGGGCCGTACTTCATGACGAATGGCTTGAATGCCGCTTTTTCGTTTAAACAAATAGGTGCCAAATATTCGGGTATTGGCACTGATGCCAAACGACATTTGCCGGGCTGTATATAACCCTTTTGATACTGCGGTATCTACTTTTTCATTGGTCTTATTCCAAGAGCGAATAATCTTTTGCCCATACCATTTTTCTTCGTACGACACCGAAGGAGCAATAGTTACAGCGCCCAAAGAGGGCAATGATAAAGAAATAGGGATAGAATGCGTAGCCCCCCACTGTATGGTGTCAAGAAAACGCTTAAAATTAAAAGCAGTATCGTAAAAAGAAGCTTGATTACTAAAGTTGCCACTGTAACCGATACCTATTTTTTCGTACCACTTATCCGACCCTATTTTTTCTGTTTTTTGGAAAGGATAAAAGGTAACCACATTGGCGCCAATAGTTGGTAAATTCAGGTTTACCAAACGGGTATTGTTGTTTTGGTTGTGGTTGGCATTGATGTTTATATTGGCTTTTCCATTAAAACTTTTACTGTAGTTAATAGATGAACTAAGCTGATTTTGAAAATTAACAAAAGGATTGTTTAATATTTGGCTATTGTATCTTGTGCTAGCAAAGTTTACATTTGCACCAAAGTTGGTTCCCGGTCTTGCTCTATTATCTTGACTGTGGTTCCAACTGATGGAATACGTTTTGCCCGTATTGTATTCGCTTTTTGAAGTACTGCCTCTATTCAAACTTTTAAATGATTGAAAGGTAATGTTAAAGCCTCCTTGATAGCGGTAACGACGTTGGTATTTGGGACTTACATTTAAACTCCATCCACCGTAAGAATAAATATTTGCCCTAGTAATTACGTCCCAATAATCATTAATCACTTTATAATAACCCAATCCTTCAAGACCTAAACCAAAATCTTCGCTCGATGTAAATTGTGGCGCCATAAGCCCTGAATGCCGCCCCCTAGCCAACGGAAAAATACCAAAAGGGATACCTATTGGTAAAGGAACGCCTTCAAATTCCGGTGCTGCGGGGCCACTCACAGCAAGTTTATTGCTGATCATTTTTAGTTTCCTAGTTCGGATAGCAAAATGCGGATTGTCTAAATTGCAAGTTGTAAACCTACCTTTTAAACCATAATATTCTGTAGCACTTACTTTTTTGAGTACTTGTGCATTTACATACAACTCTCCTTCGTTATAAAAAGTGTTTTTGGTGCGTGCATGCATGTTTTTTAAGTTCACATCAATTGTATCACTTATCGATTTCATTTCGCCTTGTACCAATTGTGGTTTATTCAATACATTATTTCCCGTATCCGTGCCACCAAAGGCATGAAGCATTTGTGTTTGTTGGTTGTATTTGATGGTTGCCGCATCCAAGTTCAAGTCGGTATATTGCAGTTTCGACTTTCCATACAAAATAAATTCTCGTTGTGGAATATTGAGCACCCCGGAGTCGGCTGCTTGATAACTTACAGGTGCATCTAATGAATCTTTAGAAATTTTTAACGTATCTATAGTGCTTCTTTTTATGCTACTATCGTTTAAACTAGAAGTATCTTTGCGCTGCTTAATGAGGGTATCGAGTAGCCACTTGGATGCGTGCGTATGGTAAAGTGATAATTTTTTGCCGGTTGATGTACAATGGATATGGCTTTTGCGGTGTAAGTTATTGTATCGAGCGTGTACTTGTAGCGAGATAAATAATAAAAACAACCACCCTAACAATACAATAGTGCAGGTAGTTTTTACGTTATTTTTGTAGCGTATAATCATGTTCATGCGATAGCAAAAATAAGGGCTATGATCTAAACAGTTTTACTAATCATGAGCGTTTAACTTTTCGATATGTATATTAAAAAATATTTTACTGCATTTTTTTTAATTCTTTTTTCCATTATTGGCTCTTCTTACAAAACAGTAGATGCCCAAATTCAGAAGTCACGCTTGCGCAGAATTGTTGTTGATCCGGGTCATGGAGGGCACGATAGCGGTGCATTGGGTAAGTATTCAACAGAAAAAGCAGTGTCGCTTGCAATTTCTTTAAAAATTGATGAATTGCTTCGGGAGCAACTTCCGGATGTAGAAGTTATACTCACTAGGAAAACGGATGTATTTCATTCGCCTGTGGTAAAAGCCAATATTGCCAATCAGGCAAAAGGCGATTTGTTTGTATGTATACACTGTAACAGTGCCGATCCGATTAGAAGAACTGAAGTGGTAGGTTACAAAACTGTTACCAAAGGAAAAGGCAAAAAAAAGCGGTTAGTTCAGGTAAAAGAATATGCCCACCATTCAAGCCCTAATCCTGCAAAAGGTACTGAAACATACATTTGGGGGGTATCGAAAAACGACGACAAAGAACGTGCATTGAGAGAAAATGAAAGTTTGTTTTTAGATAGCAGCTTAAGTGATAAAAACTGGAATTCCTTAGAAAAATTACAACTCATCAGTTTGAAAACGCGCAATTATTTTGAGCGCAGTGCCAACTTAGCACTAACAATTGAGGAAGAATTTACAAAAGTAGGCCGTGTTAGCCGCGAAGCACAGCAACGTCAAGTTGGTATTTGGGTACTGCAAGCGGTGGCAATGCCTTCCGTATTAATAGAAACCGGCTTTATTTCCAATCCTGAGGAAGAAGACTATTTAAACAGCGTTAGCGGGCAAACAGAAATAGCACAAGCCGTTGTAAATGCCATCATCAAATACAAAAAAAGTTTGGATAGCAAAATGGTTCATTAAACTCATGTATGCGCGGTATGCATAGGTGTTTCTATACAATGCAGGAATATTTAACAACACCAACTTTTCTGCATTTACATCCATATCAATTAGTTTTGTACGTATGAAAGTTAACAACGAAACCAAAGTTGGCGCCTTAACGGCTATTGCTATCACACTTTTTATTTTAGGTTTTAATTTTTTGAGAGGAAAAAGCACCTTTAAAACGGGCAATTATTTAATGGCAGTGTACCAAAACACCAAAGGCATTGTGGTAAGCAATCCGGTGTTTATTAACGGATTTCAAGTGGGTACCGTATCGGAAATAGAAAATGCCGATGCAGACCTTAAGAATATAATTGTTACCATCAAACTGAACGATGATTTCAATATACCTAAAAATTCGATAGCGAGTATCAAAACTACCCCTTTAGGAAATGTATCAATTGATATTGCTTTGGGTTCTCAATCTACCTTTTTACATTCAGGCGATACACTACAAACGGCCAATACGCCGGGGTTAATGGACAATATTGCCGGAAAAATAGATCCAATTGCCGCCCAATTAACCGCTACGTTAGTCGCATTGGAAAAAACACTGAACAATGTAAATAGCACTTTAGATGTAGCTACCAAAGCCAATTTACAACAAAGCATGTCGAATATCAATCAAGCTACAGCTAGTTTAGCAGCCTCTACAAAAGCATTGCAAACCATGCTCAACGAACAAAATGGCAGCATCACCCAATCAATGAAATACATAAATAGTTTTACCAAAAACTTAGCCGACAATAACAGCAAAGTAAATAATATGATGGGCAATATTGAAAAAACCACCGATCGTCTTGCCAAAACAGATATTGACGGAACTGTGGCATCGCTAAAACAATCGGTAGAACAACTGAACAGTTTATTGGAAAAAGCGAACAATCCTAAGGGTACTGTGGGAATGTTGTTAAACGATAAAACCATGTATGCCAACATTAACAGTACCTTGAAAAGCGTGAACACATTAACCGATGATTTAAGATTACACCCCAAGCGCTACATTCACTTTTCGGTATTTGGGAAAAAAGACAAATCAGCACCTTTAATGCAACCAATGATAACAGATTCGGCTAAACTTAAATAAATACCATCATCCTTCGGCATTTTATCCTACCGTTTTTTCAAACATGCACAATGCGCCTGCTTTCTAAATGTTTTTTTTTACTAGTAAGTCATTTTTTTATTGTACAACTATGGGCACAAAAACAACCTTCAGACACCTTAAATAACAACTCTACCGGCACCATTATTACTATTGAAAGTGCCGATAGATACAATTTTCGTCAATTAGACAGTACACAGCTAGTGTCGTTAGGTGGTAATGCCTTTGTGCAACAAGGGAAAACCAAATTTTATGCCGACAGTATTGTATTGAACCAACGGCTAAACATGCTTGAAGCATTCGGTAAAATACACATCAACGATGCCGATAGTATACATACGTATGCGAGTTATCTTAAATATTTAGGAAAAGAGAAAAAAGCCTATTTGAATAAAGATGTAAAAATGACCGACGGAAAAGGCATTTTAACTACACAGGAACTCACTTACGATGTAGCCACCAAAATAGGCACCTATACCAATGGAGGAAAAGTAGTCAATGGCAAAACCGTACTCACTAGTACAGAAGGCTATTATTACGGCGAAACCAAAGACGTTTATTTTAAGAAAAAAGTAGTCATGATTAGCCCCGATACCAAAGTGCTTACCGACACTTTATTGTATAATACCACCTCGCAAATTGCCACTTTTGTAGTGCCCACTACCATCTA
>JAIXOS010000214.1 GCA_027486695.1 Chitinophagaceae bacterium
CGGCCTCGGTAGCAGCACAGCAGTACAAAGCCAATGCCAAAGGATTGCTACAGCAGTTGATGAATACGATAAGGTCGGCACAACAAGATTTGTTTGGCACGCCCCCTCCAGAAGGATTGTTGGTAGTGTATAACCTATTAAAGCAGTGGTTGCTATTAGCAAAAGAAGGTGCTACTTTATTAGCGTTGATGACACAGGTAATACAGAAGCTGCAAAAGCATCCGTTCAATCAAGGGTTGCCGCAATGGCAATTAACGGCCTTACACCATTGGATGCAGTTGGTAAAGCAAACGTTCGGTGCCAATCAATTACCCACACCGCAAGCGTTGGAAGTATTGCAAGAAGCCATGTACCAGCAGCTACCTCCATGCGAGGCAGCAAGTGGTAAGTACATAACCCTTGGCTATTGGAACCAGTTGCCCGATGCGCACGCCTATACCAAGGTCATATTGGTAGGCGCACAATTGCTTAAACAATCAAACAACCTGTTGCAATGGCAAAGTTGGTGGCAGCAAGCAGTATCGCCCGCGGCACAGTGGCATTTGTATTTTGAAACACCGTTACCGGCATCGAGCCCTTGGCTTGCACTAGCGCTACCGTATGCGCACACACCCAATGTGTTACCTTGGTTGGCAACGCTCCAACAATCCCATCCAACAATAGAACAAGCTTTTTTAAAAAAGTTTGTCCTTAGTGCTACCACGTTCAATACTTTTTTGCGGTGTCCCATACAATTTTATTATCAGTACGTACTTAAAGTACCAACGGCGGGCAACGCTGCCATGCACATAGGGGTGGCCCTACACAAAGCACTCGAAAATTGGTACACAGCCATGCTACTACACCCCGACAAAACATTTCCACCCATACTGTTTTTTTTTTTTTTTTTCGAAAATGCCATGCGCCAGCAGTAGGCTAACTTTGTGGTACACAGTTTTGCCGATTATTTGCAAAAGGGGAAAACGATTCTTACCAACTACTACCATTCGCAAATGCCCATATCCAACCAATCGGTGGTAGTAGAGCGGATGTTGCAAAAAATATACCTAGGTGGCGTGCCGGTAAAAGGGAAGATAGATAAATTGGTATTTGAGGGAGCTTCGGTGGTGATTGTTGATTATAAAAGTGGTAGTGTAGCCAAAGCTATGGCATCGTTGCAACCACCTACCGAACAACAGCCCCTTGGTGGGGATTATTGGCGACAAGCACTATTTTACTTGTTATTGGTGCGTGCGGCTATGCCCAATAAACAAGTGGATACCGTTGTTTTCGACTTTTTGGAGCCCAATCAGTTGCAGGAATATTACCAACATACCA
The DNA here is from genome assembly GCA_027486695.1 of Chitinophagaceae bacterium. GTDB lineage: Bacteria > Bacteroidota > Bacteroidia > Chitinophagales > Chitinophagaceae > Parasediminibacterium. Next base: position 1,318 of record JAIXOS010000214.1, read on the forward strand.
TTGTTGCCAATAATGAACAGTTGAAGGAAGTGCAGCAGCAAATAGCGAGCGTATGGCAGCAAATACAGCAAAAAAATTGGCGCACCGGTTGCGGAAAAATGCATTGCCAATGGTGCCATATGGCGCGTGTTTACAATTGGTAGTGTTAAAGGGGCGTGATAAGAACAATTATTCTATCCGTAAAAGTTATGTTTGCACAATCATCAGCTACAGGAATAACCGAATGTAGGGTCAATAGAAACAATGTATCATGAAAAAATTACTTACCCAGATAGCTTTTGTTTATGGGCTGTTTGTTATGGTGTGGTGCAGTAGTTGTGCCAACATTATTCCACCAAGTGGGGGTCCTCGCGATAGCTTACCACCCATGTTGGTTTTGGCACAGCCTAAAGATTCTGCTTTGAATGTAAAGTCGAATAAAATACAGCTGACATTTAACGAGTTTGTAGAGGTAAAAGATATTCAGCAAAATCTAGTGGTATTGCCCAATCCCAAAAACCAACCGGTAATCGACTATAAATTGCACAATGTATACATTCGCCTAAAAGATAGCCTAGAGCCCAATACTACCTATACATTGCAGTTTGGCAATGCCCTGCGCGATGTAAACGAATCGAATATTGCCCGCAATTTCTCGTATGTATTTGCTACCGGTAATCGCTTGCACAATGGTAGACTCACAGGTAGTGTGCAGTTGGCACAAACGGGCAAAACAGATAGTACCCTCATTGCAGTTTTACATGCCAACCTCAACGATACGGCCATACAAAAAATTCGTCCCCGTTATTATGCCAAATTGAATGGCAAGGGACTGTACGAGTTTGTGCACCTGATGCCCGGTCAGTACCGATTGTTTGTATTGCCCAACGATTACAGTAAAAAATACGACGATAGCACCAAATTGTTTGCCTTTGCCGATAGCACCATCAATATATCCGATGAACTGCCACAGCAAGCCCCCGTTTTGTATGCTTACCAAGAAGCCAAGAAAAAAGACAACCCAACAACCGCACGAACCAAATCCACCGAAGAAAAACAGCTGAAATATAGCTTGCAGCTCGACAATGGTCAGCAAGATATTTTAAAGCCCGAATTGGCGATGGTGTTCAATAGAAAAGTACAATGGACAGATACATTGGGCATTGTATTGTGCGATACCTTGTATCGTCCGTTAAGCAACAGTCGTTGGACACTCGATAGCACCCGTACCACCTTCACCGTACAACATGCGTGGAAGGCCGGAGGGGTGTATAAATTAATCGTATCTAAAAAAGCCGTTACCGATACGTTGAAGAATACGTTGGCAAAAACGGATACGGTATCGTTTACGGCAAAAAAAGAAAGCGATTATGGCAGTGTGCAACTCAACTTTAAAGGATTGGCATTAGACAAACACCCGGTTTTGTGTATCATAGAAGGCGATAAATTGAAAGAAGCCATACCATTGTCGCAAACACGCTTTTATCGAAAACTGTTCAAACCCGGCGATTATGAATTGAGCATTTTGTACGATGCCAACAAGAATGGTGTGTGGGATGCCGGCCAATTTCGCAGCAAGCGACAGCCCGAAAAAGTAACGGCAATTCCGCAAAAACTAACCGTAAAAGCCAATTGGGACAATGAAGTGGATTACGAATTGACCAATTAAGCAGTTATCAACGCCTTTTTACCCCATTCTGGTGTTTGGTGGTATGCCTGCAAAGCATTGCTGAATAAGTACTTTTTTCAAAAAAAATTGTTCGACTTCATTTTTTTTACGATTTTCACCTTGTTCATACAAAAGCAATTGCACCAATGAAATCAATTTGTGTTTCCCTAATACTTATCGTGTTGTTGCTCACCAACACATCGTTCAAAAAAATAGGGGTGGGCAAAGATGCCTATTACATTGTGGTAGACAAAAGCGACTACGAAATGAGTGTGTACGATGGTGACGACAATTGGATTATTTCGTACCCCGTGGTGTTTGGCAACAAAGACCAAGGCGACAAACTGTATGAAGGAGATAGAAAAACACCCGAAGGCACTTTTCACATCATAGCCAAAAGGCCACATGCCAAATGGAGTCGCTTTATGGAGCTCGATTACCCTACTCCCGAAAGCATTCAAAAATTCAACGAACGCAAAGCACAAGGTCTCATACCACACAATGCCAAAATTGGCGGTGCTATCGGCATTCATGGCACTTGGCCGCGTGAAGATTTTGCCATTGATTTGTACGACAATTGGACAGCCGGATGCATCAGCACCAAAAATGTATACATACAGCAGTTGGCCAATACCGTACCCGTAGGCACCACTGTTATTATCCAAAAGTAAATGGTGCTTCCATCCAGCCTTTGCACCGCACCTTTTTAAAAAAACGGTCATTATTACCGTTTGTCATTTTGTGTCACATTTATTTTAGCCGGTATTAAACTGTTGACACGTTGGTAAGTCCATGTCGTTTAGTTTATTCAAACCAACGCGATGAGAACGCTGCTTACCCTTTGTTTTTTGGTATGTATTTCCGTATTAAAAGCACAATCAACAGCGTCCGTTTCAGGCAAACTTGTGGATACCGTTGGCCACCAATCGCTCAAAAATGCGTCCGTTGCACTTCTCCAAACCACCGACTCTGCCGTAGTAGCCGTGGTTTTAGCTACAGAAACAGGTTCCTTCAGCATCAAAAACATCCCTTTTGGTAGCTATTTGCTACAAATGAGCTTTCAAGGCTACCAATCTGTTATCAAGCAAGTAACGCTACAACAGCACAATGCCCACTTACAATTGGGCACTTTTGCAATGCGCCCTGTGGCTACACAGCTAACCGAAGTAACCGTGCAGCAAAGCCCCATGGTCATTAAAAAAGATACGGTAGAATACAATGCCGGTAGCTTTAAAACCAAACCCAATGCGGTAGTAGAAGATTTGTTGAAAAAATTACCCGGTGTTACCGTAGCCAAAGACGGAACTGTAACCGCCCATGGCGAACAAGTACAGCGCATTTTGGTAGATGGCAAACGCTTTTTTGGCGACGATCCCAAAATGGCTACCAAAAACCTACCCCCCGATATTGTAGACAAAATTCAGGTGTACGATGCCCAAAGCGATCAAAGTACTTTTACAGGTTTTGACGATGGCAGCCGAACCAAAACCATCAATATTACCACCAAAAAAGACAAACGAAAAGGGGTATTTGGCAAAGCAAGTGCCGGTATTGGCAACCAAGACCGCTACGAAAACAGCCTCAACATGAGCAAGTTCAACAATGGTCAGCAAATAACCGTGGTGGGGCAAGCCAACAATGTAAACCGTCAGGCATTTAGTATGCAGGATTTTTTAGGCAGCGTCAACAAAGGTGGCGGTAGAGGCAATAACA
>JAIXOS010000450.1 GCA_027486695.1 Chitinophagaceae bacterium
AAAATGGGGTTGTTGCCGCTTCACTATGTACGCAACGGGCGGTATTATTAACCGGGTTATCCACTATTTGTGGTTACTGTGCTTTTGATCAAATTTAATCCACACCTATTGGCAGTTGTATTCGTACATGGTTATGTAACGTATATTTGTTATTATGGCAAACGCTTTGAGAAAAAAAACACCCGCAGTTCCGAGTGCCGATGAACTGTCGCCCGAAAAAGAGGTAGATGTTACCGTAAAGGAAGTGGTGAAAGACGAACGTACCACCAAAATATTGGGTGCAATTGCATTGTTATTTGCTTTTTTTCTGCTAATCGCTTTTACTTCCTACTTATTTACCTGGCAAGAAGACCAAGATAAAGTGCAGGAGTTTGGCATCAAAATATTTTCTACTGCCGACGTTAAACCACACAATTTATTGGGCGGTATTGGTGCTTACACGGCACATTGGTTCATGTTTAACGGTTTTGGAATTGCTTCTTTTTTATTCTGCACTACTTTTTTTGTGCTCGGCATCAATTTATTGGTCAATAAAAAAGTGTTCAATTTATTCAGAAACCTGAAATATGTTACCGTTGGCTTATTGGTTATTAGTGTAGCGCTTTCATTTATTACTGCAAACACAGCGTTTAGTTGGGGTGGGGCTGTAGGCGAATTGGTGAACGATTGGTTGGTTAAATGGATTGGTACGGTGGGCACTGGTGCTACTTTGTTGGTATTGGTATTTATATATGTTATTTGGCGTTTTAATCCTACTTTCAAATGGCCGGAGAAAAAAGTGGCGGACAATACGCTAAACGATACTCATTTACAAGAGAATGAATACGTTACCTCAACTACGCCTTTAGCTGCTACGTCTTTTCAAGCCTTACATTCGCAACCTACAGTGCCAACGGATACCACGTTGGAGGAGGAACCAATTGAAACACCCAACAAATTGAAGTCGAATAGTGCAAGCGTAACTGTAATACCCCCTGCGGAAAAGGAACAAGCACCCGATCCAATGAGTCAATTTGAAGTGGTAGAAAAACAACCGGAACCGAATACACCCACTATCAACGATTTGTACGCAGCAAACAAAGCAGGTTGGCAACTGAACGAAGGCTTAACCGACATTGATATGGTTGACGATGACAGCGAGGAGGAGCAAACTGATTTAGATGACCTTGATGAAGCCGATATTCCATTTACCATTACCGACAATACGCCGTCTGCACCTGCGCCGGATAGTTTTATACCTGTGCCAACAACGTCATCTGTACCGCTTTCCATTGCTTCAAGTGGTCAATCTGCAACAACACAGGCGTCGACACACATGCCTATTTTTGAAATAAAACCATCAGTAGAAGAAGAAATAAATCCCATTTTATCAAGAAATCAGGAAGGCTCTTTATTCATTCAAGACGACGATGCAACGTTACAATTGGAGGATGCGGCAATATCCGAAGAGGATACAGAGGCAGAAAAGGTATCCATCATTGAAGCGCAGCAGCATACGAACATTAACTACGACCCAATTTTGGATTTGCGCGATTATCGTTATCCCACGCTCGATTTACTTGAACAGCATGGTAGCGAAAAAATTGTTCATGATGCGGCGGAATTGGAACAACACAAAAATCAAATTATCGAAACACTTCGTAATTACGATATTGCTATCCAACGCATCGCCGCCACTGTAGGCCCTACGGTTACGCTATACGAAATTGTTCCTGCTCCCGGCGTAAGAATTAGCAGAATTAAAAATTTGGAAGACGATATTGCCCTTAGTTTGGCGGCATTAGGTATACGGATAATTGCGCCAATACCCGGCAAGGGAACTATTGGTATTGAAGTGCCCAATGTGCGTAAAAGTATTGTGAGTATGCGCACCTTATTATCGAGCGAAAAATTTCAGAATACCAACTTTTCGCTGCCGATTGCTATTGGTAAAAAAATTGACAACGAAAATTTTATTGTAGACCTTGCAGCAATGCCGCACTTGCTAATGGCCGGTGCTACCGGACAAGGTAAATCGGTTGGTATTAATACATTATTGGTATCCCTGCTATACAAAAAACATCCTGCACAGTTAAAGTTTGTATTGGTAGATCCTAAAAAAGTAGAACTCAGCCTCTATAAAACCATTGAAAAACATTTCTTGGCAAAGCTGCCCGGCGAAGAAGAAAGCATTATTACCGATACCAAAAAAGTAGTACACACCTTGAATGCATTGTGTATTGAAATGGACAACCGCTACGATTTGTTAAAAGAAGCAGGCTGTAGGAACATAAAAGAATACAACGAAAAATTTACCCACCGCAAACTGAATCCCCAAAAGGGACATCAATATCTTCCCTTTATTGTTTTGGTGGTAGATGAATTTGCCGATTTAATTATGACGGCGGGCAAAGAAGTGGAACAACCAATAGCTCGTTTGGCGCAACTTGCACGAGCCATTGGTATTCATTTAATCATTGCTACGCAGCGCCCATCCGTCAATATTATTACAGGTACTATTAAAGCCAACTTTCCGGCGCGAATAGCTTTTAAAGTGTCTTCAAAAATTGATAGTAGAACTATTTTAGATGCAGGCGGCGCTGAACAGTTGATAGGTAAAGGCGATATGCTCATTAGCTACAATGGCGAAATTGTTCGTTTGCAATGTGCTTTTGTAGATACGCCGGAAGTAGAAAAAGTATGCGAATTTATTGGCGATCAACGCGGATACCCCGATGCATTCCTACTTCCTGAATATGTAGATGAAAATGATAAAGATGCCAAAGGCGATTTTGACAGCAGCGATAGGGATCCTTTGTTTGCCGATGCGGCTCGTTTGATTGTACAAAACCAAATAGGTAGCACCTCTTTAATTCAAAGAAGAATGAAATTGGGCTATAACAGAGCCGGTCGCTTGATGGATCAATTGGAAAGGGCTGGAATTGTGGGGCCTAATGCCGGTAGCAAAGCGAGGGAAGTGCGCTTTCAATCGGAGATGGAATTGGAAGAGTTTTTAGATTCATTGTCGTAGTGAACGCACTACATTGTTGTTAATAATAGGAAACCTGTCCAATTACTTAGGCCTAACCACTATATTTGCAGCCTAAATTTTTGGAATGAAAAAACTAATGTTCATTGTAGCAGCAACTATTGTGGCTTTTTCTTCTACTGCGCAGAATGATGCGGCTGCTAAAAAAGTATTGGATGGCGTAAGTGCAAAAGTAAAAGCAAGTAAAGGAATTACTGCTAATATAACTTTAAAATCAATATCTGCAAAGGGCAAAGATATGGGTGTGCAGTCGGGTACAATGCGTATGAAAGCCGATAAATACCTTTTAAATAAAGGTAAAACAGAAGTGTTGTGCGATGGGAAAAATATTTATACTTACGATGGTAGCAAAACCATTACTGTAGCCACTGTTGAGGAAAGTAGTGCTTCGTTAAGTCCCCAAAAATTACTTTCAGGTTCGTACGATAAAGATTTTAACTACAAATTAGTCAATAGTAAGGGCAATAGTTTTGAGATAGATGTTAAACCGATTGATAATAGAAAAAACTTTGTAAAAGCTACCCTGTTTATTGATAAGGTTAAAAACATGATTACCAAAGCCAAGGTACAAGACAAAAGCAATAACATTACTGAGTTGATTATTGCCAATTTAAATACTTCTGCTGTTTTGCCCGATAAAGATTTTCAATTTAATAAAGCAAAATATCCCAAAGATGTAGAGTTGCTTGATTAATCGGGCCATAC
>JAIXOS010000320.1 GCA_027486695.1 Chitinophagaceae bacterium
CCTTTAACAAAAGCCAAATTGATTATTTAGAGAATAAGAAATTGTATTTTATTAAAAAATAAATCAATCAGTAAGTAAACTGCATCGCCAAAACCAATAAATGGCTTCCACATTATTGGTCATTAGTTAAAAATATAACCAATAATAATTACTAAATTAATTCTTCTAATCTTTTATTATTCGGGCATAATGCAAAGAAAAATATTGAAATAGTTATATTTTTTACTCACTGTATAATAATTCAAAAAAAATAAATTTATCTCGACAAAATTATTATTTTTGGCTCAAAATGAAACCTTTTTTTATGAAAAAAGTACCTGTTTTATTACTTTTCGTCTGTATTTCAAATATTGCAAACGCGCAATTTCAAAGATTAATTGTGAACGAGTTCACACAAGGAAGAGCGAGTGGCGAATATATTGAATTATTGGTAGTAGGCAATAGAACAAATACTGATAGTACAGCAGATTTGCGTGGGTGGATTATTGACGACAATAATAGTTGGCATGGGACGGAGGGAACAGCCGGTGGTCACTTGCGTTTTTCCTTGAATACCAATTGGTCTAAAGTTCCATTTGGTTCCATCATTTTGTTGTATAATGGGGATGATAAAAATGATCGTATTACAATAGCCGACGACCCTACCGACAGCAATAGAGATAATGTATACATTGTAAAAATACAAGCAAATAGTAACACTACTAAAACCTATATTGAGGGTGACAATGGGATAAATGCAGTACCACCAAGTAGTGCCAATTCCTTTGCTAGTTATCCACAAAATATAAGTTATGGAGTAGCCATAATAGGTTGGTCAAACATAGGTTTTAAAAATGGCAATAGTGATGCAATAATTATAGTAGATCCGAGTTCCAATTCAACTAGAAATAAACCTCATTATTCGATTGCCTATGGAAATTCTCGTGGTAAATTAACCCCTACAATTCAGGTAGTGGCAGTAGGTGGAGAACAAAACTGCTATTTAATTGATTCTTTATATACAAGCAGAGATAGTTGGACTATCGGAGATGCATCTACTACATCGGCAAATGAAGAAACACCCGGCGCACCTAATACTCCTGCAAACAATGCATGGATTGACAGAATGCGTACAAGTTCAATTGCTAACCCGACACCAAGTATTCTATTTTTCACCCCAACTACCGCCACGGCTAACAACACCGTAAGTATTAAAGGAACTTCGTTTACAGGTGCGATTTCTGTAAGTTTTGGTGACTCTGCTGCAACTAGCTTTAATGTAGTCAACGATAGTACTATTACAGCTGTAGTGGGTAATGGTGCAAGTGGTAATGTTCAGGTGGTTACACCTAATGGAACTGCTAGTTTGAGTGGATTTGTGTATACAACTTCATCTACAATTCCTTCAAATGGCTTAGTTGCTTACTACCCCTTTACTGGCAATACATTAGATAGCAGCGGTAACAATAACCACGGCAAAAACAATGGTGCTTCACTAACTACTGATAGATTTGGAAAAGCGAATAGTGCATATAGTTTTAATGGAATAAACAATAATATTTATATTCCACATCCTATTTTATCACAATATCCTTGTGACTCAAATTGGAGTATATCATTTTGGTTTCAAATGCCGAAACCATTGGATTCTATGCGTAATTTCTATATTTTTAATAATGGTTCTGGAATTTATGGGCAAATTAATCCTTTTGGTTATGCTCACAACCCGGGTAATCCTAATCATATTCAAGGGTATTGGTGGAAAAAGAAAGCTGTATATACAATTGATTCTATTTTTGGTAAAAACATTTGGTATCAACTAACCTATGTTTACAACTCAAAACAAAATAATTTAAAAGTATTTGTTAATGGTAAAGACAATTCTGGTGCTACATTAGACCTTACATCTGAGGGTGGAAGTGCGATTAATTTAGGGAATTGGTATGTGGGTTCAAGTGGCTACTCTGAATCTTATTTTAATGGTAAAGTTGACGATATCCGCATCTACAATCGCGCCTTAGATGACACAGAAGTAAAAGCCTTGTACAATGAAGGTGATTCTGGCATAGTACTATCTGCTTCTATAACAAATTTGTCTGCCAAAGTTGGCAACACTAGTACACATCTACATTGGCAAACAGCCAATGAAACCAACACCGCCAATTTTGTTGTAGAGCGCAGCAGTAATGGCAGCAGTTTTAGCAGCGTAGGTGCGGTAGCCGCACAAGGTATTGGTAATAATAGTTACAGTTTTATAGATGCAACCCCTATGGAGAGTGCCGTTACCTACTATCGTTTAAAAATAATAGATAAGGATGGTAGCAGTACTTATAGCCAAGTGGCGCAAGTAGTAGCCGCTAGTACCCAACCTTTGGCAATCAGCATTGCACCCAACCCTGTTCATAATCAACTTGCTGTTAAAGGAAACAATTTGGTGTACCTTTCGGTATTTAATAACCAAGGCAAAATGGTATTACAGCAAAATATAACTGCTCCTCAAAAAACATGGTTAAATGTTGCTCATTTCAGCAAGGGAGTATACCTGCTTAAAGTGGTTGATAATAAGGGGCAGGTTGCTACCAAAAGGTTCATAAAACAATAAATGTAAAACAGTAGTTATTCCTATCACTCATAATACAACAGTCTTCCCAAATAGAAGACTGTTGTATTATGATTTTTACCACTATATTCCACATATTTCTAACCTACAACTAAAGCTTATTAATCTCTATTTCAGAAAGTTCCGTTGATTGCATTATGATGTCAACTGCTATGCCACTTGCTTTTAGTGCTTTGGCCACTTTTAATTTTCCTTCTAACTTTCCTTCGTCAAAAGCCGTTCCTGTAACGCTCTTCAAGTCGCGATAGATTTTCAAGCTGCTTTCATAGCTGTCCAATTCGCTTTTCAGTCGGCTTCCGTTTGACCTAAGTGTTCTGTGTTTTTAAAACTAAGGTCTACAATCTTATTGGTTTGGGGCAAAAGCATATTTAAAAAGTCTATCAGCAAAGGCTTGCTCGCTTCTTCGCCCAAGATTTTCTCAAAGCCAAAATCGGTAAATGGGTTGATGTACTTTGCCTTCGTTTTTTTTTTTTTTTTTTTGCGCAAATTTAAATCTTTTCCTTTTGTTTATGTCTGTTTTGTTGCTAACTGCTTTAATAGTTGGACTGTTTTGGGGCAAGAATCTTAAACCAAATGACCGAAGACTCAATTAAAAATGCACGGCTCACCTCGGGAGGAAACAAACAAAATGGTGTAGAAAAATTTGAAAATGAATTCGACTGCACTTATCGAAATTATCTGCCCAAATCATCGTTACATAAAGGGATGTATATTTGTCAAAAAAGAAGTTATGCCCGAATTATGCAGATTTTATGGGATTGTAATATATATGTTTTTTAACGACCACAATCCACCCCACTTCAA
>JAIXOS010000398.1 GCA_027486695.1 Chitinophagaceae bacterium
ATAAAAGATGGCACGTTGCAATCTTGGGACGATGTTCACCAATGGTACAGCCACAATGGACTCGGTTATGCCGATAAAAAACACGCACATGCAATAGCAAGCCTACAAATACTGAAGGCATTAACGCCACAAAACCTTACCGAGGAAACGTTGATTGAACTTTTGAATGAAGCATTGGCCACCAAGGAGTGGATTACTGACAATATTACCGCTACGCGTGCCAAAGACTATACCAATCCCTACCGATTGATGATGTACGAAAATGAAGCTGAAATGAATCAGGTAATTGGTGCTTTTGACGACAATGGCTTTATTAAACAAGAACAATTGGCCTGCCAAGCATACCGAGAAAGTATTTTGGCATTAATGCAACGCATACAAACAGCACAGTTAGCAGGAATTGCTTAATAATGGCAGTCAACTCAACTTCCCCAACGATAAGTACTATTGGGCAGTTGCAGCCCTGCTAAGTCGAGCATTCGATCCACTACGGTTGCTGCTACGGCTTCTATGGTAGTGGGTTGGCTGTAAAAAGAGGGTGTTGCCGGACAAATGATGCCTCCTGCTAGTGTTACGGTTTCCATGTTTTTGATATGGATGAGGTGATACGGTGTTTCACGCACCATGAGCAACAATTTTCTGCGCTCTTTCAATGCAACGTCGGCAGCACGGGTTACCAAATCGTTGCTAATGCCTTGGGCTATTCGCCCCAATGTTCCCATACTACAAGGCACTACCAACATGATATTGTATTGTGCCGACCCCGATGCAAAAGGTGCCGAAAAATCATGTTTGTCGTAATAAGTAATTCCCGCTTGCGTATAGCTTTCGTACAAAGTATTTCCAAGTTCTGCCTGCCATACTTGCTTGGCATTATCGCTCATTACAATCCCCACCGATTCCCATTGTTCGTGCAGGTGCAGCAATCGGTCTAGCAAAACTTTGGCATATACGCTACCACTAGCACCGGTAATGGCAATTACAATTTTGTGGCGGTTCATCATACACTTACAACAGCTATTGCGGCATTTGGTTCTGTTTTGTTTGGGTACAAATGTTATTGTGCGGTAACAGGTAGTGGTTTCAACTCTATAATGCGCAGCCAATGCAACAGTTTCATAATTTGATACGTGCTATCAAATTCAAACCATTTCATCGCAAAGTTGGCTTTGTTCTTTTGGCAGTGGTGGTTGTTTTGAAACAATTCGCCCATCAACAATACACCAAAAGGAGTGGTATTTTTCGAATGGTCGCCATTGTTAAAATTGGCGTATCCGTATTTGTGTCCGCACCAGTTTACTACCGCACCTTGTATAGGTCCCATTAAATAATGAATGGGTAACAATAAAAAATACCAAAAACTCGGTGCAAAATAAACGTATACCAAAGTATAGCTTACGATAAACAAAAAACGGGTTAACGAATGGTGTGCCAACTTATCTAGCTTATCCCACTGTGGCAGGTACTCCTGCGTAAACTCCGGATCGGGTAAGTTTTTGCCGGTTACAAAACCCCGGAAAATTACCACGGTATTGCGCATCATTTGATAAATATCTGTAAAAAAGTGGGGCGAATGCGGGTCTTTTTCGGTATCGCTGTAGGCATGGTGCATCCTATGCATTACGCCATACGCCCTAGGCACTAAATACGATGAACCCTGCGTTAGCCACGTACTTATGTAAAAAAAAAAAAAAAAAAAAGGACTCGTGGTATACATTTGATGGGAGGCATAGCGATGCAGAAAAAAGGAATGAAAAAACAAGGATAAAAACCAATGACCGGCAAAAAAAGAAAGAATAATCAGCATCAGCTAACAGAATAAAAGTTAAAAGGGGCGTAAGATACACATTGCTGTTTACCCAACCTGCAACATTTGTATTTCGTACAAACATTTACCTATATTTTGTCGGATTACACGAACAAAACAAGGCATTTTGAGCCATTTGAACACATTCCGTAACCAATTGCTACAACGAATAACGTAATTTTGAACAATGGCAAAAGCTAACAAACAGATTGATATAATTGACAAAGTGCTTGACGCCTGTTACCATGCCAATAGCAACGATTTGTTTGTTATGAGCCTCATGCACCAATACGAAGACCGTGGATTTTTAACCAAAAAACAAATTGAAGGGCTGCTTTTCAAAGCGCAAAAACATCCCGACATTCCTTCGGGTTGGTTGGCTACGCTACAAGCCACTATTGCCAAAATGCCCACGCGCGACAAAACACCGCCTGCACCAATGGCACCACCTACCAACAACTTACCACCCGCTTGGCTTGAACAGTTGCAACAATTGTTGGTACATTACCCGCAACACAAACGCGCCCTTTTTTTACTGTCCAAACACCAAACACACACGGCATTGTTACCAAGCGAAATAGCAGAAATAGAAAAATTTCACAAGCTCTTGATTGTGGGCAAAGGACATTAAAATGATGTTCTTAAAGCTACATGGTAGCTTTATTCTTTGTATGAGCCAAGGGCTATTGCTACTATGGAGCTGCATTGGCGTTGGCACCATTCAACAGTAGAATGCCTATTTAGCTTTCTCAAATGGGATGAATACTTACCAATAGTCACCGTCCATAAATGCTAGTAATATTTTATTGGCACTGATATAAAATATATGCCTTTGAAACAACAGGCAACCACTCGTTGGGATGTTCGCTTGCAGCATCTTGAGGTCTGGAAAAAGCAGCTGTATCATCTGTCACTACCAATATGAACATAATATGGCCTCTCAGATGTCTTTTATCTGTACTTCCACTTGCCCTTTGCTACGAAACAAGTTGAATAGCAATCTTGTGTATTCTCGGTAGTCTTTCAACCTAGCAAACGCACTGCCGACAATCAGTTTGGCTCTTTTTGCCCGGCAAATTGGCTGCCGACAATCAGTTTGCCCCATTTTGCCCGGCAAATGGGCTGCGGACGATCAGTTTGACTCTTTCTGCCCGGCAAATGGGCTGCGGACGATTAGTTTTACTCTTTCTGCCCGGCAAATGGGCTGCCGACAATCAGTTTGCCCCATTTTGCCCGGCAAATGTGCTGCGGACGATCAGTTTGACTCTTTTTGCCCGGCAAATAGTCTGCGGACGATCAGTTTGACTCTTTCTGCCCGGCAAATAGTCTGCCGATAATTAGTTTGGCTCTTTTTGCCCGGCAAATAGGCTGCCGACAATCAGTTTGACTCTTTTTGCCCGGCATATGAGCAGCGGACGATCAGTTTGACTCTTTTTGCCTGGCAAATGGGCTGCCGATAATTAGTTTGGCTCTTTCAGCTTGGCAAACTGACTGCCGACCAAAGCCTATCTATTTTTTATCCAATAGTTTCACAATGATGGTTCATTTAACAAACCAATGAAGCATCGTTTTATTACAACTTCCCGAAAGTTTGAAACTTTCGGGAAGTTGCATTCTTTTTTTCGTGGATAAAAGAACCAAAAAAGCCACCGTCAAACGATATACACTTCATTTGACTGTGGCAACTATGTCAACAATGGTACTAGTGTGGCTTCAACTATAGATGCTCTATGCATCACGCGCACCACATGCGCAAACATGATTTCCAAGCTCCGTGTATAGTAATACTACAGCTGAACAGTACTAACCCTACTAAATGGCCATACATTGTTCGTCCTTGACTATTTTGTCTCTTTTTTGTCAAGATAAAAAGAGGGGGCAATACATCAGAACACATAAAACTGTAAGGCAAATAAGAACGCGCATGAGAAAGTTGATTACTGCTAAACGAGAGTAGATGTAGCTACGTACCTCACAAAGTTTAGTGCATCAGTGCCAAAATATTTTCAACAGCATCCATCGTGAATCTCTACCCTACTATGCTCTACACCGCAACAATTTCACCACCCTCAAATCCATGCCCCCACTGTTGCAAAGGCATTATTTGTGGTACTGTAGGGTGATGGGCAATAGCAAATACCGCATCGTGCTTGTGGGGGCGTATTGGATGCAACCCCGTAAAGCTACCAAAAGCGGGCAATGTGGCCACTTGTACCCCAAAATGAAAACAGGGCAAGGTTATTTTTTGTCGAGCACTGCCTTTTAGCCTTACAGCAGGGTGTACATGCCCCGAAAGATAATACCTATTGGGCTGTGGCTGTGTGGGCGGTTGGTGTACCAACTCAAAAGGAGGCACCAACAAGCTGTGTGCATGCACCGTTATGCCCGATTGTTGGTACACTTGAATGGGCAATACATCGTGATTACCCATTACCAAATGGATAGGCAGTTGTGCATATTGTTGTCGCCATTGTACAAACAAATCGTTTTCGGCATTGGCATGGCTATGAAACAAATCGCCCACCACCACCACACTTTCGGGCTTACAGTAGTCAATTACTTCGGATAGTTTGTGCAATCCGCTAAGTGCCAATGCCGGTGGCACCGCTATGCCGGCTTTTCTAAAATGGGTGGCTTTGCCCAAATGCACATCGGCCAACACAAGCATTTGCTGTTCTTGCCAATACAAGCAAGCCGTGGGCAACAGTTGCAATTGCTGCCCCAATAGTTGAAAACGATGTAGTAACATAGGCATTAAGAGGGGCAAATATAGGCATCTGCCCCGTGGATGCAGGCATTTGTCAACAGTACATCCTACGCTGTTTGCCGCTTGCACCATTTTACCGTCTACATTTAGTTGCTTCGCCGTAGGTTTGCAACCTAGCTGCTATTGGGCAGCTATCCAAGCTAGTTTATGTATTACCCTCAAAACCACACTTTATGAAACAATTATTGGGCTTAGCAGCCCTACTCAGTGGCCTTGCGGTACAGGCACAAATTAAAATGCCGGCACCAAGTACCACCCAACAAATTAGTCAGGACTTTGGCATGGGCAAATTATTGCTTAGCTACTCGCGTCCCAACCTTAAAGAACGCCCGCCATTTAAAGAAAATGGCACTATAGCCCCAATGGGCAAAGTGTGGCGCACCGGTGCCAATGCTGCTACTACCCTTACCGTTACCGACGAAATAAGCATCAACGGCGTAGTATTAAAAGCAGGAAAATATGGTTTGCTTTCGGTGCCCGAAAAAAAGCAATTGGTATGGATTGTAACCAAAGACACCACCGTAACATCGCCGGCGGCTTACAAACCCGACAATGACATTGTTCGCTTGGCGGCTCCTTATACCACTACCAACTTTCCTACAGAAACACTCAGTTTTCAGTTTGGCAATGTACAAAACGAAAGTTGCCAATTGCAACTCAGTTGGAGCAAATACGTGGTTACGCTGCCTATTGCTACTAACATCAAAGCACGTATAGCCAAACAAGTAGAAACGGCTTTAGCTGCCGACAAAATTTCGGCAGGAACTTACCAAACAGCGGCCAATTTTTACTTTGAATGGGAGAAAGATTTACCCAAAGCATTAGTTAATGCCACAAAAGCTACCGAAGCCAATGGCAAAGCCTTTTGGTTGTGGCTGCTAAAAGCACGTATTGCTGTTGCTATGGGCGATAAAATAAGCGCCAAAGCCGATGCCGAAAAATGTATAGCGTTGGCCACCGAACAAAAGAACGGCGATTATGTAAAAATGGCCACCGACCTTATTAAAGGATTGTAAACCAAGCCGGTACCATACATTGGTCTACCAATACCCTTCACCAATTGTTGTACTACTTAGCCCATTGGGGTAAACACCACCTATCCCAATGGGCATATTACCTACCCGCCCCGCATCCAAAGAGCGTGCTATACTCTAGCAACCAATATCCCAAACTACCGCATGTGTACACCTTCACAATTAGGTGAACGGTTTTGATATCGGTACAAATGCATGGGTTCGTTTATCTTCGCTTTTCATTTGTTCATTCTAATTGTTATGGTATTGCATACACGTTACTTTTGGCGCAGCATAGGAAGCTGCCTTCTAACCATTACCTCTCTATTTGCCATAGCCCAAACACCTGCCACCTATAGCAGTGCCGATATATTGCTACAATTAAAAAAACTGCAAGTATTGGGTAGTGTTCTGTATGTAGCAGCCCACCCCGACGACGAAAACAATACGCTACTACCCTATTTGGCCAAAGAAAAACTGTACCGAACGGCCTACCTAAGCCTCACCCGTGGCGATGGAGGGCAAAACCTCATAGGCAGCGAACAAGGGATTGCCTTGGGGCTTATTCGCACACAAGAACTATTGGCGGCACGCCGAATAGATGGTGCCGAACAATATTTTACCCGTGCCTACGAATTTGGCTTTAGTAAAACCGCCACCGAAACCCTTCGCATTTGGGACAAAGAGAAAATTTTGGCCGATGTGGTGTGGCTCATTCGTACCTATCGCCCCGATATCATTATCACCCGCTTTCCGGGCGATGCCCGAGCCGGACATGGCCATCATGCAGCCTCTAACCTACTTACCTACGAAGCATTTGCAGCAGCAGCTGATAGCAGTCGCTTTACCGAACAATTTGCCTATGGAGCCACGCCGTGGCAGGCCAAACGCTTACTGTGGAACAATTACAACTTTGGCAGCAACAACAATACTGCCGAAAACCAACTGAAAATAGAAGTGGGCGGATTTAACGCCTTGCTTGGTAAAAGCTATGGCGAAATTGGTGCCGAAGCACGTAGCATGCACAAAAGCCAAGGCGAAGGTCGCCCTCGCCGAAGAGGCAGTATAATAGAATACTTTACCACCTTGCGCGGCGACTCGGCCAAAACATCGTTGATGGATGGCATTACCACCTCGTGGCAACGCATTACCGGTGGAACAGCAATTGCTCGCCAACTAGATACGCTCATAGCCCAATACCAAATACAACAACCCGAAAAATCGGTTCCGGCACTAGTGCAGCTATATCAACTTGTAAAGCAACTACCCCAACAAGTATGGACTACCCAAAAACTAGCCGACATTCAAACACTGATAGAAGCTTGCAGCGGCTTTTTTGCCGAAGCTACCGTTAGTAGAGAACAAGCAATACCCGGTAGCCAACTGCCTGTTACGCTTTTGGTAAACCAACGCCATGCAGCCGGCATCCATTTACAGAAAGTCAGCCTTTCAGCTTTTGACACGACCCTTCGGATAGCATTACCCCCCAATACCAATGTATCTTTTGTACACACTTTGCCCATACCTGCCAATAAACCCCTATCGCAACCCTATTGGTTGCAAAAAGGCATTCACAACGGCCTATTTGAAGTAACCGATCAACTGCAAATTGGCAAAGCCACCAACGACCCCGCCTTTGAAGCCCAATTTCACTACCAAATACAAGGCGTACCTTTTACCGCCAAACGCGCCGTTATGTTCAAAACGGTAGACCCCGCTAAGGGAGAATTGTACCAACCGTTGGTCATCATTCCGGCAATAGAACTTAAGTACCATAAAGACAACTATGTATCTGTAAACCAACAACCCGTAACCACAAGCATACACATTACAACCAACCATCCCGATAGCACAGCAAGTGGTCAATTGGTGCAAACCTACCCCACACAATGGCAAAGCACATTTACACAATCCATTCCACTTACGCAAGCACTGCTGCAAAAAACTGTGGTATCGGGTAGTATTTGGCCACTTACCAAATTCAGTGCCACACAAACCATTAACGCTGCCATAACCCCCGACACAACTGCTTACCATACCAAACGAATTACCTACGACCATATTCCCAACATTACTTACTTTGCGCAAGCAAATAGCCACTTGGTAAAGCTACCATTGCGTAAAGTGGGCAAAAAAATAGGCTATATAGCCGGGGCCGGCGATAAAGTACCCGAAGCCTTAGAGCAAATGGGTTATGCCGTTACCCTGCTACAAGAGGCCGACTTAACCGAAGAAAACCTTAGCCAATACTCGGCCATTGTAACCGGCATAAGAGCCTATAATTTGCACGAGTACCTTACTACCAAATACCCCATACTGATGCAATACATACACAAAGGCGGCAATTTGATTGTGCAATACCTACGCAACCATTTGGTAAATGGTAAACCCG
>JAIXOS010000160.1 GCA_027486695.1 Chitinophagaceae bacterium
AACGCTAGCGGATAGAGGTTTTACTCTAACATTGAGAGGAAATATTTTAGGTGCTGGCACACACACTAGTGGCGGCTTTAAAATGGCTAATGTTAGTTTTGGCGCCGGTGTAACAAGTTTTATTTTACCTACTGCACCAAGTTTTGTAACGGTAAATATGCCAATTTATGCTGCCGGCTTCGACAGATCCACAAGAGTAACTGCTTACGATCCAGCAACCCGTACCATTAGTTTTACTCCTGCTACATTAAGCGCAGGTACTAATGTAACATTGTTCAATATTCCTGTCGGACAAGGTACCTTAACTGCTTTAGGTGCTTATACATGGACGAGTGGCAACACTGTTACACTTTCAGCTACTCCTGCTACAAGTACAGGTGTTGTGATAGGCAATCCAATTACGGCTGCTAGTGGTATCCCTGCCGGCACTGTAATTACTGGATACGATGGTGCCACAACACTTACCTTATCGCAAACACCTACAGCTTCTGGTACCTTTACCGGACAAGCAGTAGGTCGAATAGTTGCTCAGAATGCTACTGCTACCTCAGCCACAAATCTTACTTTGGGCGATGCAAGCGGTACGTTGACATTGGGTAATATAACTGTGGGTAATTCTACTTCAACATCTGGTGTAACCACAGTTACATTGGGTAATACAGTAGATGTAAATGGATTGTTAACATTCCAAGTTAATAGCACTACCGCTACTACAACTACTGCCAATTACATCGACTTAAATGAGAAAACTTTAAACTGTCATAGTATCATTTCTCCCAACGTATCAAATGGTTGGATTTTATTGGGCGGAAGCAATAGTTCTACTACATCTTCATTCAATATGTATTCTGCACGTGTGGCAAATGGTGGGGCGTTGGTATTGCGTATGGATGCTACTAAAAAGTACCTAAATAGTTTTATTACCTCTGGCTACGTTGCAGTTAACAGTACGTCTCCATTAACTATTGCGAGTGATGTAATTGTGAAAAACTTTACACTTGGAGCTGCTGGTGTGGTAGTAAATACCGGTATAGCTTCAACACCTGCTAGCATTACGGTCTTAAATACATTCTCTCGTCTATTTCCTTTGAATTATGGTCAATTAACTGCAGGCGGTAGCAACTCAATTAAGTTTAGTAATACTGCTGCGCTTACTTTACCTTCTACCAATCCTTTTGGATCAGGATTTAGCTTGCCAGCTAGTACCACTTTAGGTAGTACCACTATGACACTACAAACGCCTAATTTAAATATACAGGCAGGCCAAACAATTGCTAATTCCTCTTTAGCTACCGTGCCACTTGAAAATGGTACTACCGTAGCCGCTTATGATGGTAATCTTACTATTACTTTGTCTAAGGCAGCTATTGCTACATCAACCAACCAAACACAGTTTTTTGGTTCACCATTTTCTACTGCTAATAATTCAATTTCAATTTGTGATATCGTGATTAATGGTGGTGGTGCGGTTAATTTGGGTTGTAATGTAGGTTTTGGTGGTAGTGTTACACTTAGCAATAACAGTAGTTTAAATGTAGGTGCCTATACGTTAGGTTTGTATACAGATGTATTTTCTATTGCATCAGGCTCATCGTTAACGGCTAATAGCACTTCTTCATTGGTTTGTGGAGGAACCGCGGCTAATTTGAGCCTTCCTTCCAATATCACTGCGCTCAATAATTTAACCATCAATAATACCAATGGCGTTACCATTAACAGTAACATTGCCCTTGCAGGTACTTTGTCTTTATTGAATGGTAACTTAAAAAATACTGTTTCTAACAACATTACTTTAGCAAATGCTACCTCCGTTAATTTGAGTGGTGGTGGCTTCTTGGTAGCGCCAGTTTTTGGAACTACCGTTAATTTAGAATATCGTGCTAATTCTCAGTCGGTAGCCACTGATAATGCACCCGATCCTATATCCTACACAACAGGAAAGGAAATTCCTACGAGTGCGTCTGTTCTCAATAACCTAACATTTAATGCTTATTCATTATCCGGCATTACCGTTGCAAATGCGGGTGCAGGATATACCAATGCTCCTACCATTTCCATCGGAAATGCATGGACTGCCTCTACTGCCTATACTGTTGGCACGCAGGTAACCAATGGTGGTAACTTGTACACTTGTTTGCAAGCAGGCACCTCTGCAACTACTACCGGACCATTAGATTATGGTAATTCTTTAGCTGATGGTACCGTTCTTTGGGATTATGTAGGTGTAGCTCCTCAAGCATATTGTAAACTGAATGGTTCGGGTGGTGTTTCGGTAGTAATGACTATGAATGGTAGTGGTTATACCTCTGCCCCTACAATTACTATTTCCGGTGTTAGTGGTAATAATGCGGGTGTTACAACCACTGCTACTGCTACTGCTGTACTTACATCGCCAACTGTAACCTTAGGTTCTAATGCTACGGTGAATGGAAATTTGAATTTAATCAATGGTAAATTGTTGCTTAGCTTTTACAATCTAACTACAGGCAGTGGCGCCGGAGTTATTACAGGTGCCAATGCCAATAGCTACATTTTGACAGATACCACCGGTAAATTCATTCGTACCAATGTGCCTTTAAATACCGCCACAACATTCCCAATGGGTATTGTGGGTTCTTACACCCCGCTCATTATTACCAACACAGCAGGTGCCACTAGTACCATGTCGGTAGGCGCAAGAAGGTATTTTAATTACTCTTTGGGCGATTCTACACAAGCACTATTTTTACAGTGGTCAGTTTTGGGTAGTGTACAAACTACTTCAAGTATCACTTACCAATTTAATACAAACGATAAAGGGCCCGACTTTGATTTTGCTTCTGCTACCGAATTAGGTACCTACAGAACCAGTTATACCGTTAAGTCTTTAGGAACGCCCACTTCTGTAGGTGGTGGAGTGTATACACTTAGCACAACCGGATTGGTAATACCGACTTCTGGTAATAACTTTTATGTAATTGCGAATAACGATAACATCCTTTTGACTCAAACCACTTGGACAGGTGAGGTGAGTACAGCTTGGACTAATGCAGCGAACTGGACCAACAATGTGCCGGCTTCCAATTTAGACGTGGTTATTCCTGTAACAACTGTGAAACCCGTTTTGTCAAGCACCGCAACGGTTAAAAACTTAACCCTGCAATCGGGAGCACTTTTAACAGTTACATCACCAGGTATTGTTCAAATTTCTCGCGACTTTACCAATAATGGTACTGTTACTGGTACTGGTACCGTATCTGTAAAAGGCACAGCAGCACAAGCCGTTTATGGAACAGGTACTGTATATAATTTAACCATAGAGAATACTTCCGGCGGAGTGGCAATATCTAGCGGTAATCAAAAAGTTGGTGGAGTATTAACTTTAAAATCTGGCGTATTAACTGCAAATGGTCGTTTAACGCTAAAATCCAATGCCATAGACTCTGTTGCAACAGTTGCTCAGGTAGGTATTTCTGGAAACACGGGTAGTATTTCTGGTAACGTAATTGTTGAGCGCTTTATACCAAAAGGCAAAAGAGCATTTAGAGATTTAGTGCCAAGTGTCAATACAAACACTAGTGTATTTGCCAATTGGCAGGAAAGTGGCGCAACGGGTGTTTATGGTACGTTTGTTACGGGTTCTGCTCTAACAAAAACATTTTTAGAAGCTAAATCGGGTACCAACATTTTCAATACTTCTACGGGTGCTGACTATTCTGCAAGTGGATCGCCTTCAATGTTTTCTTACGATAATACTGTTGCATCTAATAATTGGAGTGCTGGTATTACCAATACCAAAACAAGTTTGTTAACTGGTAATAAGCCTTACCGCATATTAATCCGTGGCAATAGAAATTGGAGTCTGTATTTGATTCCACAAGCGGATAGCATGGTAAATGCTGCCACTTTACGTTCTACAGGTACTTTATACACTGGTACTCAAAACATTACTGGGTTAAATAGCAACGCCAATGGCTTTAGTTTGGTAGGCAATCCATATGCAGCGGTGATTGATTGGAGTTCATTAACTAGAAGCAATCTTAACGCTACAATGTGGATTTTGAGTCCTAAAACACGTAGCTATATAACGGTTAACGGCAATACGGTTGTTGGTGCCGAAGGTTCTAATATTGATAAATACATACAACCGGGTCAAGCTTTCTTTGTACAAACCACGGCTAATGGTGCAGCATCTTTAAGCATCACCGAAAGTCACAAAGTAAGCAATACCAACATTAAATCGGTGTTTGATGTGAACGAGAACAATGCCAACAACATTTTGCGCATTGGTTTATACAAACCGGTAGAAAGTGTAACTACTAGCATG
>JAIXOS010000035.1 GCA_027486695.1 Chitinophagaceae bacterium
ATAAACTTGGTAACAAACAACAATAAAAATATTTTTGCGAATAATTAAAGCATTCGCAAATTCAAGATAAAGGATAAACAAGACAACATGCAAGCATTAACCAATAGAGCTAAATCGGTGAGTAGGCGTCCAATGACTTTCATGGAAAGTTTGTATTTACCTTCCATTTTCAAGGGCATGGCCATCACGTTCAAGCACATGTTCACAAAAAATCCAACAATCAATTATCCCGAAGAAAAAAGACCTTTTAGTCCTGTGTTTCGTGGATTACACGTGTTAAACAGAGATGAGGAAGGACGTGAACGCTGCACGGCTTGTGGTTTGTGCGCAGTTGCATGTCCGGCCGAAGCCATTACAATGGAAGCAGCCGAAAGGGTTGAGGGAGAAGAAGTGCTTTATAGAGAAGAGAAATACGCGGCCAAGTACGAAATAAATATGCTTCGCTGCATTTTCTGTGGTTTATGCGAGGAAGCCTGCCCTAAAGATGCTATTTATTTGAGTGAAACATTTGCGCCTTCGAATTTTACACGCGAAACATTTATCTATAAAAAACAAGATTTGTTGATTCCTAATCCAGTTACTCAGCCTAGTGAGTTTGCTGCTGCTAAAGGAACAAATTAATTAATAGCTGTTAAAATAGTTTTTAGACAGCCAATAAGCAATACAATGGGTATAACACAGTCATTATTTTGGTTTTTAAGTGTTTTAGCTTTAGTAGCAGCACTAATGGTTTTGCTAAGCAAAAATCCGGTACATAGCGTTCTTTGGCTGATTGTTGTTTTTTTTGCTATCTCAGGTCACTATATATTATTAAATGCACAGTTTTTAGCAATCGTTAACTTGATTGTTTATGCCGGTGCAATAATGGTGTTGTTTTTATTTGTAATCATGTTAATGAATCCCAATACAGAAACAGAGCCTCGCAAAAACTTTTTGGTACAAATTGCCGGTATTGTTGCCGGTGGTTGTTTATTGACTGTTTTTATATCATTAGTAAAGCAAGCCTCCGAGATGAATAATAAAACTGCATTGTTGAAAACCGGCAATATTGGTTTGATTGGCAATCTTGGTAAAGCTTTGTTTAGCGATTTTGTAGTACCATTTGAAATAAGTAGTGTTTTATTTTTAAGTGCAATGGTTGGAGCAGTAGTGATTGGTAAAAAAAATTAATACATATAGATTAAACGTATAAATATGCCTATTCAATATTATATTTACTTAGCGCTTACCTTATTTACAATCGGGATCATTGGCGTATTAACAAGACGTAACGCTATTATTATTTTTATGTGTATTGAACTGATGCTCAATGCTGTTAATTTGCTACTTGTAGCTTTTTCCAAAATGCATAATGGCATTGCTCTAGTAACCAATAAAGATAGCATGGTGGGTATAGATGCACAATTATTTGTATTTTTTATAATGGTAGTTGCCGCAGCAGAGGTAAGTGTAGGGTTAGCTATAATAGTGATGATGTATCGAAATACGCATTCTATTGATGTGAATTTTTTAAATAGGTTGAAGAACTAATTTTTGTCAGGTTTTTGTTTTTTATATTATAATGATGTCTCGAAAGAGATGTATAAAGGTTCCGTTCGGAATTAAAAATCTATGAGTAAAATAATCTACTTAGTGCCTTTGTTTCCATTAATAGGCTTTCTTATTAATGGATTGGGAAGAAAGTTTTTATCTAAACCCTTGATTAGTATTATTGCTAGTGGAGCTATTTTGGCATCATTTATTGTTAGCGTGCTTCTATTCATCAATGTGAAAAATACGGGTTCCATTTCGGCAGCATATTTTGACTTTATCAATTTTGCCAATGTGGTTATTCCGTTCGCATTCCAAATAGATCAACTGTCTTCTTTGTTCTTATTAATTATCACAGGCATCGGTTTTCTGATTCATTTATATTCCTCTGCGTACATGCACGAAGAAACATCCCACCACTATGCACGTTATTTTGCCTACTTGAATTTGTTCGTTTTTTCGATGTTATTGTTGGTGATGGGTGCCAACTATGTTATCATGTTTATAGGTTGGGAAGGCGTTGGTTTATGCTCTTATCTGTTAATCGGTTATTGGTTTAAAAATATTAATTACACCTATGCAGCTAAAAAGGCTTTTGTTATGAATCGTATTGGCGATTTGGGTTTTTTACTGGCTGTTTTTTGGCTCATCAATAAACTAGGCACTGTAGCTTATGTAGATGTATTTGCCAACGTTAGCAAATTAAGTCAAGCAGATATTACCATCATTACTACCTTATTGTTTATTGGTGCAATGGGTAAAAGCGCTCAAATACCTTTGTATACATGGTTACCTGATGCAATGGCGGGGCCTACACCGGTTTCTGCATTAATACATGCTGCTACGATGGTAACTGCGGGCATTTATATGATTGCACGTAGCAACATATTGTACACAATGGCTCCTCAAACGCAAGCATTTATAGCCGTTATTGGATTGGCTACTGCCTTGTTTGCAGCCTCTATTGCACTAAAACAAGATGATATTAAAAAAGTATTGGCTTATTCTACTGTAAGTCAACTTGGATATATGTTTTTAGGGTTAGGTGTTGGAGCATATACAGGTGCTGTATTTCACGTGATGACCCATGCGTTTTTCAAGGCATTACTTTTCTTGGGGGCGGGTTCAGTTATTCATGCAATGCACCATGAGCAAGATATTCGCAAAATGGGCGGATTGAAAAAATATTTACCTATCACGCACATTACCTTTTTACTAGGTTGTTTGGCAATAGCAGGTGTACCACCTTTTTCAGGCTTTTTTTCTAAAGATGAAATTTTAACTGCTGCATATGCCAAAAACCCCTTGTTGTACTATTTTGGTATGGCAGGTGCTTTAATGACTTCTTTTTATATGTTTCGCTTGTATGCACTTACTTTCTTGGGTAAATTTAGAGGTACACACGAGCAGGAACATCATTTACATGAAAGCCCTCTTGCAATGACAATTCCGTTGTTGGTGCTTGCTGCCCTGTCTGTAGTAGGAGGCTTTATTGGTGTTCCTGAAGTTTTTAAAGCCGATAGCCATTGGTTAGAACATTTTTTAAGTCCCATATTCGCGCAGTCTGCTGCCCTAACAGAATCTCATCATTTATCGCACAGCACCGAGTATACAATGATAGGTACTTCTACAGCGTTGATACTTGTAACAATCATTTTTGCATGGAAAAAATTCAGCAATTATGTGCCTAATGAAGGCGAAAATGAAGGATTTAATAAGTTATTAGCCAACAAATGGTATGTGGATGAACTGTACAATTCCATCATTGTAAAGCCAATCGAGTTGTTCAGCGGTTTGTTAAAAAATGTTATTGAAAAAAATGTTATCGACGGAGCTGTAAATGGAGTAGGGAAATTGGTTGTTGCATCCTCTCGTCAATTAAGATTGATACAAAATGGACAAGTGGGAAGTTATATTTTAATAATGGTCGTTTTTATTATCGTGTTTTTGTTCGCTTGGATCAACGACCTTACTATTGTACGTTTTTTTAATAAATTATTTTAAATAGGGCGCAGCCTGAAAACTTTTGTATGATTCCTGTATTACTCATATTTATTCCTGTATTTGCCGGCCTAATTAGTTTTTTGCTTAAAAACGAAAGAACGGTAAAAGGGTGGGCATTGGTCAGTTCATTAATTGTTTTAGCTACAAGTATAGGTGCCATTACAACCAACAATCCTGCAAGTACCCTTTTTGATGCAACTTGGTTACCAAGTTTGGGTGCTCGATTTACAGTTTCTTTAGACGGTATGAGTAAAATGTTGGTATTACTTACTGCTGTTGCTTTTACCTTAGTATTTGTAGCCACTAATAAAAACGAGTACAAACATACTGCTGCTTTTTATGGTCTAATGTTGCTTACACAAGCCGGATTGATGGGTGTTTTTCTGGCAACAGATTGTTTGTTATTTTACTTTTTTTGGGAATTTGCGTTAATACCTGTTTATTTTCTCTGCTCTATTTGGGGTGGTAAAAAGCGAATTGCAGTAACTTTTAAATTTTTTATATACACGTTTGTCGGTTCTCTATTTATGTTAGTGGGTATTTTATATTTGTATTTTTTAACACCCGACCAATCTTTTTCTTTGAATAGTTTTTATTCGCTAAAACTAACATTGACCCAGCAGTGCAATGCTTTCTTACTATTCTTCATAGCTTTTGCTATCAAAATGCCCATATTCCCTTTACATACTTGGCAACCTGATGCCTACGAACAGTCCCCAACTGCCACAACGATGATTTTGAGTGGCGTAATGGTAAAAATGGGATTGTTCGGCGTTATTAAATGGTTGCTACCTATTGTACCACTTGCTATTAATCGTTATGCAATGCCGGTAATGATATTGAGTGTTATTGGCGTACTTTATGCATCATTAATTGCTATTAAGCAAGACGATGTAAAAAGGTTGATTGCCTATTCTTCCATAGCACATATAGGGCTTATGTGCGCTGCTATTTTTTCTCAAAAAAATATAGCCTTAGAGGGCGTTTTGATACAAATGTTCAACCACGGTATTAATGTAATTGGTTTGTGGATAGTTGCTAATGCAATAGAACAGCAATTGGGTACACGAAAGTTGAGTGAATTAGGTGGCCTAGCTGTAACTGCGCCAAAGCTCGCAATACTAACCGTTATTATGGCATTTGCTAATGTAGCCTTGCCATTAACAAATGCTTTTATCGGCGAATTTTTGATGTTTAATGGTATTTTTCAATACAATATTTGGTTAGCTGCTGTTGCAGGTATCAGTATTATTTTGGCAGCGGTATACACACTGAATATGGTACAAAAAATCTTTTATGGCAATACGGTAACAGCAACGGAAAAAGCAATAGATATAGACAATAATGTTTTCTTGTCCTTATCAATTACTGCTGTCTTGATTTTAGTGTTAGGTGTTTTTCCACAACCGTTGATTGATTTGACCAAATCGGCAGTTCATTTACTGTTTGTCAAGTAAGTAGCATGCCTTTTAAATGTATTATTAATATTTTCTAGTGTTAAAACATTGGAACTAAAATCCCCTCGGGGTTTCGATATATATGAACGCAATCATTCTTTCAGCATTAGCAGGTGTAGTTATGATGCTATCGGGCATTTTTACTAACAAACAATCTGTTATCAAATTGGTAAGTATTATAGCATTGTTGGTGCTAATTACTGGAAATGTTTTACAAACCTACGGTCATTGTTCTATCCAAATTGACACAAAAAATTTATTAGCCTTCAGTAAAGCTGGCTTATATTTCAATACATTAATCTTCATATCTACCTTTGTTTATTTTATTTTATCCGGAAAAGCAATTGAGAAAGCGGGTGTTAATGTAGCTGAATATTTTGCCCTAATATTTTTTGTATTGTGCGGGGTTTCAATTCTTACTTCCTTTAACGGATTACTGATGTTTTTTCTTGGCATCGAAATTTTATCTATACCACTTTATATTTTGACAGGTTCAGACAAGCGCAATTTAAAAAGTAATGAAGCCTCTTTGAAATATTTTCTTATGGGTTCCTTTTCTACAGGTTTAATGCTGATGGGGATAGCATTGGTATTTGGAGCTACCGGTAACTTTAGCTTAAACGCAACTGGACAAAAAACGGCCTACGATGTACTTAATGCCGGAATTTTAGCTCCGGTAGGCTTATTATTTATTTTTATTTCTATGCTATTTAAAGTATCCGCTGCTCCTTTTCATTTTTGGACCCCGGATGTATACGATGGTGCGCCAAGTGTTTTTACCTCTTTCATGTCTACTATTGTTAAAGCGGCAGGATTCTATGCTTTTATTCATCTTTTTGAAACCAAATCGTACGACTTAGGACCCTCTTGGAAGCTTTTACTAACTTTTGCTATAGTACTCACATTGTTAGTTGGTAACATTACTGCAATATTTCAGCATAGTGTTAAAAGAATGCTTGCTTACAGCAGTATTTCCCAAGCCGGCTTTATGCTGTTCAGTTTGTATAGTAGCAATACCTTGGCTAAAGAAGGTATTTTTATTTATACTGTAGCATATAGTTTCGCTACTATTGGTGTTTTTGCAATTCTAATTTATTTGAAAGATTATACGTTTGATGGTTACAATGGTCTAGCTAAAACACAGCCCGTTTTAGCCTTTACTAACACAGTGTTTCTTTTATCGCTAGCAGGTATTCCACTTACTGCGGGCTTTTTTGGAAAATATTTTATGCTAGCGTCAGCGGTTAAGGCCGGTGCCCCCTTGATGCTTGTAATAGTTGCTGTGCTATTTGCTGCAATAAGCGTGTATTATTATTTTAAAGTAATTCAGGCCATGTATTTTAAACAAGGCGATGCTGAATTAAATGATAACGTGCCAACTAGTTTCAAAACTGCTTTAATTGCTATTGCTATAGTGATTATTTTAATAGGTATTTTCCCATCAACTGTTTTGAACTGGTTGTATTTCTAGTATTTCTTTTCCTAGAGGAGAGAATTAATTTTTACAAAATACTTAACTTTTTACTACGTTTATTCTTTTGAATAGATGCGTCCTTTCTATGAATAATCACAGTAAAAGCTTGATATACTCTTGATTTAGTGTATCTACTTCTCCATGTTGCATTGTTTGCTATCATTCTAAGCGTCTCTCTTTTTAATGTCGTTATTTGTGTGTCATACCGGAATAGATTAAAATATAGAAGGCTACCTCACAGTATTTCAAATTTACTACAAGTAGTATGCACTGTTTGTACAACTGCATATCTGTTGTTGGCTTCAAACCTGTTGTTGCTTTTGAATAGGATATTCAATGCATCATGTATTTTTTAGCTTAATACTGTATTAATTTATTAAGCGAAAAATGTTTATAGAAGTTTAATTTGCCTCCCATTTTTCAATTGTCACTTTTGGAATATTTATTTATTCATCAGCCGATTTGGATAAGGCTACCTTGTATAGAATATAACCCATTAGGCCAAAAAATAGCGTTCCCAATAAGTAATATCCGTTGGTAGATAATCCAACAGACAGTGACTCCTCCATAGAAATTTTGTTTAAAAATTGTTCGCCACTAGTTGTACCCGATAAAAAGGCAATTACCACACCGGCTACGGCACCACCTGCAACCAAACCCGTAGCAAATAAATTTCCTTTGCCAAGTTCCTCTTCCTCCGGCGATTGGTTTTTGTTTGTGGTTTTTTTATCTGCCCATCCACGTATTGCTCCACCAATAGCAATTGGTAAGGTAGTACTCAAGGGCAAATAGGCACCAACAGCAAAACTTAAAGATTTGATGCCACATAATTCCATCACCACAGCTAAACAAACACCTACAAAAACATATTGCCAGTCTAAATTTTGGCTAAGGATACCCTTAATTAAAGTAGCCATGAGCGTAGCCTGAGGTGCAGGGTATTTTTCTGTACCAATTGCATGATGAATACCTTGGTTCAGCATTTCTTGCGATGGCTTGTCTAAAAATTGAATGGTAAGACCAATGACGATAGAACTAACAATAGCGCCAATAAATAATGCAATTTGTTGATTTCTAGGAGTGGAGCCTACTATATAGCCACTTTTTAAGTCTTGCGAAGTAGCGCCTCCATTAGCTGCGGCAATACAAATCATTCCTCCAACTACCAAAACAAGTGGTTCAAATGCAATACCCGTCCAGCCGACACTTAGAAAAATAAGGCTTGTACCCATTACGGTTGCAATTGTCATTCCACTAATTGGATTATTAGAAGACCCAATTAATCCTACTATGCGCGACGAAACGGTTACAAACAATGCACCAAACAATACAACCAAAAAACCGATCAGGAGTTTTTGCAAAATACTATTACCCGGGACTTGTGGTAAAAAAGTAATTAGTGCGATGAGTACTAAGCAGCCAATACCAACTACTTTTAGGCTCAAGTCTTTTTCTGTACGTAAAATTGCATTGTCATTACCATTGTTTTGTTGGTCAGCTTTAAAGGAAGCCATGCTCCCTTTAACCGAACTAATGATGGTGGGTATTGTTTTAATTAAAGTGATGATACCGCCGGCAGCTACAGTTCCTGC